>JAUVKA010000183.1 GCA_030592205.1 Bacteroidota bacterium
AGCAGGATCCACCTTGAATTAATTGTGTTCTGCTTGTCCATCTTAAAATATTATGAGGTGAAGTATAGTTGTAAGTTGGGAAAGCATCAAAATTGGCATATTCCGGTACACCATACTTCTCCCAGTTGTCTGGTGCGCCAAGGGTGCGGCGAACAAGACAAAAATTGAATCCTTCTTTTATATCAGGAATCGGATTAACGGCAATTTTGAAATCCATGTAAGAGGGAACTCTTGCCCCTTCGCCATGAACATGGCAGCTTCCACAATTGTTGTAATCCTGAGAATGGCAAACCTGGCAATTGAAGTCATCATAATGCAGGGTGTGGTAGGAGTTACTGTTTTCTAAACCTGTATGACAATCAGAGCACTTAGGGAGTTTGTCGTATGCATATCTTTCATGAACTGGATTACCATCGCCATGTAATTCGGCTCCGTTATGGCAATCCGTGCATTTAAATCCCATTTTTTGTAAATGAATGTCTGGTTTAGTTCCCGGAGCAACTCCCAGGTAAGCATGACCACCACGCGAGGTATGGCAGGAAACACATGTTTGAATCATATCAGGGTTTTTTGTGAAGCTATGACCTTTGGCTAGCCCGCCTCCTGCAATAGGTGGCCTTACAATGTGGCAGTTTCCACAGGTACCATGGCAGGTTTTACAGTTAGCGTTGTATCCATCAATCTGGTGCTGTGGCAGCTGGTCAAAATCCTCGTGACCGGTTAAGCCGCTACGAACAGTTACTTTTTGTTTTTGGCCTGTTCCCTGGTGCAGACTGGTTTCAAAATTATTAGCAATTTCAGAATGGCAGGTACCGCATTTGTCAACATAAAACACAGATGGGTGTGAAATGAAGTCCCCTGAATGAGCATCTTCCTTGATTGCAGTGTTATTCACCCCATTGTGGCAGCCAACACATCCTATGGAATAGTGAACAGATGCTTTATATTCTTCGTATCCGGCACCACCCATGTAAACACGGTCGTATGGCTCGTAATGAGGAGCAGATCCACCACATCCTCCAGCAGGAGCTGAAGTGTCTGGTGAATAAACCTCCTGGAGTAGTGCATAATTTGTATGGCAACCTTCGCAGGAAGCATTTTCGTTATCTGTGTTTTTATACTCACAGCTAATGATGCCCAAAGTGACTACTGCTAAGATTAAGATTAGTCTTAAACGATTGAATACTAATGTGGTCATATTGTTATTGTTTTTTGGATAACAAGCTTGTTGTGACGCTGTAAAGGTGCTTCTTTTGAGGGATATTCAGAAGAAAAGTAGGCTGACATTAGATCTAAAAAAGCTTGTTCTGGGACGTAAAAATAACTGATCTGGATCAGGAAAAAATATGATTCTGAAAATTCTGATAATTTCTGTAAATTTAGGATGGGAAACGGGGAAAAGGGAATGATTATTGATTAGTAGTGAATGGTTAATGGTTAACGAGTAACGAATAACGAAAAACGAATGTTTAGGAAATTGTAAATTATGAATTATGAAATATAAATTGTTTTTAGTGTGCCTGGGTTTGTTATTTTTGGGATCAAGACAAATGGCTCAAGCTCAAGTGGAAGGTTCGGATGCAGTACCTGCAGCAGAAAAGGTCAGTTATGGATTTACGGGGTATTTCAATGTTACAGACATTGGGCTTTTGATTGGGTCGCCTGAGAATGCTCATCCGGCACCATTTTCTTTTATTACCTTCAATGGTGTTCACCTTACCGAGCAATTATCAACCAGCCTGGGAATAGGAGTTGAGTTTCCCTCCGGCAGTTACATGCCATTGGTCCTGGATGTCAGGTATTATATAAGGAATACTAACTTTTCTCCATTTTTGCAGTTGTATGGCGGTTATGCTCTGCCGCTTGATGATAATATGAACCAGGGTGTCTGGTATGATGCAGCATCATCGGCCATGCCTTATTATCCTAACTATGAGTCGTATATGGCAAAAGGAGGATGGTTGATAAATCCCGGCTTTGGTGTTCGCAGCCTTTTGGGAGAGAATTTTGGTGTTGTTTTTTCGGTAGGTTACCGGGTGCAGCGCTTATATTACGAGGCCGGTGATGATAGGAAGCGTACAGTTGACAACAACCGCCTTGTGATGAAGATTGGTATTACATTCAAGTAAAATGTGTTAAAAGATGATGTCATGAAAAAAAAGATATTATACCTTCTATTGTTTCTGACAGTAGTTATTTCTGGATGCTCTGATAGGATCATAGATATTTTCACAGCAAATAGTCCGGTTTATATGAGCTATGAGGATCTACGGCAAGCTGTTCAACAGAAAGCAGCCAGTGATCTGATTAACCCGGGGAAAATATACTTCAAGGACAATTTTATTTTCATTGTTGAAGAGATGAAAGGGATACATGTAATTGACAATTCTGATCCTGCAAACCCGGTCAACATTACGTTTATAGAAGTTCCCGGGAATGTTGATATAGCTGTCAAGGGAAATATTTTGTATGCCGACAGCTACATTGATATGGTAGCAATAGATGTATCGGATATGGGTAATGTTAGAGAGGTTGGCAGGGTAGAGAAGATTCTTCCTTACACTCTCCCGGTTTTTGATGAGGAATATCCATTGGCCCGAATTGATCAGGATGAAGGTGTTGTTGTTGGATGGGAAGTCAAGCAGGTAAGGGAGGAGATTGAGCAATATTATTATCCTTACTACCGTGAAGTTATGGGTGGATGGACCAATGATGTAGCCAAGGGTGGATCGGGGGGAGTTTCTTCCGGTGGGATAGGCGTCGGGGGCTCTATGGCTCGCTTTGGTATTTCAGAGAATACACTTTATGCAGTTGATCAGAATACATTGCATATCTTCTCTATCACTAATCCTGAGACTCCGGAGCATAAAAAGGATTTCAATGCGGGCTGGGGAATTGAAACTCTTTTTATATTAGATAAACACATGTTCCTGGGCTCCCAAAATGGGATGCGTATATATGATATTTCTGTTCCGAATTCCCCAATGTATCTTAGTGATTTTTGGCATGTAACTGGCTGTGATCCAGTAGTAGTCCAGGACGATATTGCATACATTACCCTTCGGGGAGGAAACAGATGTGGAAACAATTTTAACTTACTGGTTCTGGTGTCGATAAAGAACATGCGCAAACCGGTAGAACTAATAAGCTATCCTATGGAAGGGCCCTATGGCCTGGGAATCGATGGCAACCTTTTATTTATTTGCGATGGTGATGCCGGCCTTAAGGTCTATGATGCAAAGGACCCGATGGATATTGCCAATCACCAGTTGGCCCGATTCCCTGAAATAATTGCCTATGATGTAATTCCTTTCGGAGGAGTTCTTATGCTTATTGGTGATGATGGGCTATATCAATATGATTATCAGGATGTGAATAACATTACTTTGCTGAGCAAGATTCAGGTTGGGCAATAGATTCTCGGTTATCCGTTATCCGGTTATCCGTTATCCGGTTATCCGTTATCCGGTTATCCGTTATCCGGTTATCCGGTTATCCGTTATCCGTTATCCGGTTATCCGTTATTCGTTACCTCATAATCATTCTTGTATACATCGAACTGAAAAGCCACTACTCCGGTCGGCACTATACCTGTTTAATGCACCAACTGTATGCCACATGCTGCGGGCCCAGGCATCTGGGGTTCCATTGGCAGAATTAGTCCAGAAATAGCCGAATTCTGTTTGCAATTTGAAAACACCGTCAACTTCTCGTTTACCACCCGGACGAGCAGTAAACGCATCAGTATCAAGGCCTTGATAATTGCTGGGAGCCCATAGATCCGTGGATCTAAGCTTTCCGCCAACATCCCCGGAAAAGCGCCATCCTGATTTATCTGCATCAGTTTCATTCATACCTAAAAACTCCTCGAGGATTTTCCAATCGTTATCCGTAGGAAGTTTCCAGCCTGTAGGGCATGATATTCTAGCTGCTTGCCAATTATATAAAACGCCGTATGTATAGTAATTTTCTGTCTCCTTTGATTCAGAAACTACAGTGTCAGCATAATCATAAACGTAAAAATATTGATCAGTATAGGAGCTATCCACAGGATTGCTGACCGAGAGCTGGTAAGCAAGGTTTTGCGCCATCCAATTTTGGGTTCCGATGGCTACATAGCCATAGATGTGCCCATCACGGGAATCGGTAAAGGTTCCTGCCCATTCCGAAGATGCTGTGGTAAACCGTATCTGACTGCCATAGGCTGTTCCTATAAAGTTTGTGGCATAAGCCCGAATATAGTATGTAGCTTGTTCATCCAGTCCCTTAATGATACTGGTGAAAACTCCTGTGCCTAAACTATCGAGGGTTATACTGTCATTGAGGGTTGGATTCCCCTCTGTATTCCAACAAATGCCCCTTGCAGTGATCTGGGTTCCTCCATCTGCAGTTACATTTCCTCCTCCGATTACCGAATCCACAGCTAAACAGGTAATAAGGGAAGTTATTACAGTTGGTAATGATGGAGCTTGGAATGTTTTAAAATCCTTCTGAACTCCATATGTCAGACCTGCACTGTTTTGCGCGTACGCTCGAACATAGTATTTTGTGCTGTCCTCCAGTCCTGTTAGTATACTGATGAATGTTCCAGCCCCAGTGCTATCTGTAGTTAATGCGTCAGCTATTGTTGGATTATTACTGGTGCTCCAACATACGCCCCTGGAAGTCAGGGGGTCTCCACCATCATTCGTTATTGTTCCTCCTCCCTCAGCAGAATTGTGAGTAATGCTGGTTATATCAGCTGTAGTAACGGTGGGAGGGTAAATTATCCTGGCCGTTGTAAATTGTTTTTGTTCACCATAAGCAGTTCCCGCACTATTTGTTGCATAGGCTCTGACATAATGGAGAGTGTCGGAGGCGAGTCCTGTTATCAGATTTCCAAATGTTCCAATTCCCGATCCCATTGGGGAGTGATCATTGGCTATTGTTGGTAAAGTATCTATCGACCAACAAATACCCCTGGTGTAAACGGTATCTCCTCCTTCACTGGTAACTGCCCCTCCACACCATGCAGTTGTGGTGGAGATGTCAGTGATTTCTCCGGTTAAAACTGTTGGCAATTCTATTGTAAAAAGATGTAAGATTGTAGAAAAAACGGGATCACAATTCCCATCAGTTACAGAAACACGTATATATGTTTCCTCTGTGGCTATCATATCAAGTTGAGCATTTGTTTGCTCAGAGATGTCCTCCCATGCAGTTCCGTCAACTGATTCCTGCCATTGAAGAGTTCCCCTGTAAGTCTGAATTTTCAAGGTAACTGTCTCATTTTTTACCACCCGGCGTTCGATTATGCTGGAACCTTCTTTTAGAAAAACCTGCCCTGATAAGAGGGTGCTGGTGAACCCTGTTATTACTAATAGAAGTACCACATTCTTGTAAGAAATGAATCTCTTTTTCATGCTTACCGGGTTTTTATTATTGATTGATAATAGCTTTTTTCTTCAGATATTATTTGAAGGTAATAAAGACCTGAAGAGAAATTATTCATCGATATTCTCTCGGTAGCTTCACCACCAGGCATCATTTTCTCTATATAAATCAATTCAGTTCCCATTGTATTGAACAGCCTTATTTTCACAAGGGTTGGTGTTCCCAGTATTTCAATAATCAGCTCATCTTCAACAGGATTTGGGAAGCACAAGATTTGAAGGCTTGTTGAGTTCAAATCAATCCCAGATGCATCCACTGAAACAGTTACCTCGCTGGTGGCAGAACAATTGTTGGCATCTGTAACCGTCAATAGATAGCTTGTATTTATTTCCGGAGTAGCCAATGGGTTTGCCAGTGTTGGATCATCTAATCCAGCGACAGGGGTCCAGGAATAGATATAATTTCCGTATCCATCAAGGGCAGAGGGATTTCCACCGATAATTGTTGATTCTCCTTTGCTGATTTCTATGTCATTACCAGCATCTGCTAACAGTTGGTCGGGTTGTGATACTGTTAGAATAATTGGATCCTGGCAATATGCTCCAAATCCGATTCCAAGGAATAAGGTTATAGATAGTACAATAATTCTTTTCATAATGTGGTGATATTAATTGAATTAACCATCATTTTGACATAGCATAAACTTATGCAAAAATTCTATCAAAACATAGCGGATCAGGCCTTTTCCATTAAAATGCCTCTTCAATAATAACTTCAAGTACTTTTCGTGCTGTACGATTGGTCAGTTAGCTCCACAGGAGATGATTTGATGGAAGTAACTAAGATTTTTTGGTGGCTATATTGATTTAGATCGTTATAGACCACTGGTCCTGTAAGAAATGTATAGCTCAATAAGCAAGAGAAGATTGGAGGACGATCAAAAATATATATATCTTTAGAAATCAGAAACACTATACCGTAAAACACTATTTGATGAAATCTAAAACCATTTTGCTCTTGATAAGCATCACATTGCTTCTGGGCCCAGTTGGACATGAACCGGCGACCATCTGATTATGATTTTATTGAGCCCTTGTTATTTTTCATAAATCTCATTAGAAATATCAGGTTAAATACCAGGGGCAATCCAAAAAATAAGCCTGAAAAACTTGGTATTCCGGGTAATTTTTTGTAAACTGCGGTAAATCAAGAAGTCCCGCCTGACTCACATGTTATGAAGAAACAAAAGTTTTTTGTTTTCGCCTTAATATTGGCAGCTTTTGCCTTGGATATTGTCAATGGTCTACAAAATGTAAATGACGCTTCTTTTTTTACAGCTGCAGTTGTTCTTTTTCCCTTTGTCGACGAGAAATTATGTGGCTTATTAGTTATGAAAATGACAACAGTTGAAAAGAAGGAGCAAGTCCAAATTAAGGTAAAGGGATCTCTGTTTGGCGACGACACCCAAAATGAGTATAAATTTACCGGTGTTGCTAATTTGTCCTTGGGGAATCTGCTTAGAAACTCAACTGGTATTATAAATGTATCTATCTCACTTGATGAATTGGATGTTACTCATGGGAAAATGGTTTTTCATATTACCGAGGATGCTGATGGTGTGATAAAGGCTTCATTTGAAAGGTGGACTTTGGATTGTGGTGAAGAGGAAGAATGAAAAATCACTGATCATATTTCAGGTAATCACGGATTTATCGCGACAAAACAGTTCAGTTATTTGTGTCATTAAATACATTCATCTACTCCATATCCAAGACCATATTGTAATGAGATTGGAAATTATCTTTGCGAATATTTCTCTTGTCATTTGATGGAACTCATCTTCATTCCAGTTTGCAGGATCATCAATGGGGAATAATTTAAGTGACGTTTCCTTTGTTTCAATACATAAATTAATCATGTATTCCATTAAGTTATCCTTAGGAATGATATATGGAATAATCTCCTTGCAGTGATCATTATTGGTTACATCGAAATGTACCTGCTCAGACAATGGGATTCGTGGGTCATCATGATCTTTTCGTTGTTTCTCAATTATGCCTTCATCGATTGCAATGGGGTTAACCGCATCTTCCCATAATCCTTCAATCTTTCCATGTAAGGAATTCGGAAAATAATTTCCATTTCTTGGTTTTGAAGTGTCATTTGCTGATGGGGGATCGTCCCTTAAATCACAATGCATTGGCACATGGGCATCGACCACATAGTGGGATATTAGCAGGAACTGGTACATGATTTGTTTCATGGTAAACCGATCATTATACCTCCTGAGTTTATTCATATCAGAAATAACTCTTGCCAAATGATC
>JAUVKA010000414.1 GCA_030592205.1 Bacteroidota bacterium
ACAGTGGAGTCGACAACTTACCGGGCCTCCATGAATGTTGATCAATTAGCGGCTGATTATGAAATAGATTGCCAGAAAGAACAAGCCCAGTTATCTGCTTTTGCCCAATTGGCTATTGAGGCAGCTATTCTAAAAGTGGCTGGGTCAGAAGCCCTGGATTATATTGTGGATGAAGCTGTTCAGATTTTCGGGGGTATGGGTTATTCAGCTGAGATGCCGGTGGATCGGGGTTATCGTGATTCTCGAATAAACCGGATATTTGAAGGCACAAATGAAATTAACCGGATTCTTCTGGTGGACACACTGCTTAAGAGAGGACAGAAAAAGGAGATCCCGCTTTTCGAAGCAGCAGAGAACGCATATAATGAATTAAAGAAGCTTGGTGACGAAAGTTTGCCAGAGAGCTATTTTGAGTTGAAAAGGCTGAGGGTTTCCAATATGAAAAAAGCTGTTCTGGCTTTAATCCATATAGTGGCAACTAAGTTTGGCAGAAAACTTGTATTCGAGCAGGAAATCCTGAACTCCATGGCTGATATGATCATTAATATTTATGTCACGGAATCAACTCTTCTCAGGGTTTGGAAGTTAGCTGACCAACGAGGAGATGAGGCTGTTAGTGTGTTCAAGGATATACTTGATGTAAATGCTTATGATGCAGCTGCTATTGTAAGAAAAGCTGGTCAGGATGCTGTAAATTCATTTGCCGAAGGAGAAGAGTATACTCTTTTGATGAAAGGAGTGGACCATCTTACCCAAACTGATCCTGTAAATATCAAGAATGCTCGTCGTAGGATTGCTGACAAGCTAATTGAAGATAATAGATATACATTTTAGAAGAATATATATAATAAAACAGGCTCAAGAGACAAGTTCGTCTTTTGGGCTTTTTTTATTTTCAATAATTGAGTAAATTTATCTGACTCACACGAGATGGATAAACGATATAATATAGCTTGTATTGGAGCAGGAAATGTTGCTGGCCATTTGCTCCCTGCTTTGTTTTCTGCCGGTCATAATATTGTGCAGGTAATCAGCAGATCCTCTTTGTCGGCACAATCCCTGGCTATTCAACTGGATGCTGATTTCAGTAGTAAAGTAGACAGACTTGACCCTGATCTGGATTTATTATTTCTGACAGTTCCGGATCATGTCCTCCCAAATCTCATAAATGAAGTTTCCTGGTTTAGGGGAATTGTGGTACATACCAGTGGTTCTGTTCCATTGAAAAGGTTTAGTTGCGTCAAATACCCACATGGAGTTTTGTATCCTCTTCAAACCTTTTCTAAGAATCGTCAGGTAGATTTTAAAAAGATTCCAATATTTATCGAGGGATCTGATGAAATAGTCCATAAAGTATTAACTGAAGTTTCTCAGCAGATCTCAAATAAGGTTTATAAATTGGATTCAGAGAAACGGGCCCATCTCCATCTTGCTGCTGTTTTTGCGAATAACTTCACTAATTATCTCATAACAGCAGCAGATGAAATCCTCGAAACAGCAGGTATCGAACGGGAAGTTATTAGCAGCTTAATCAGGGAAACTCTTGAAAAAGCGATAGATCCGGAGCAGCAAAGTACACAAACCGGACCGGCAATCAGGGGAGATTTGCCTACTATTAAAAAGCATTTGAATTTGTTATCTTTCTCCAACGAACTAAGGGAAATATATCAGTGTCTGACCACATCGATTCAGAATTATTATTCAACCCGGTCAGGGGATAAATAGTCATTTGTTTATGGGTTTATTCAAAGAAGAATTAAGGAGTGTTAGAGCTTTTATTTTCGATGTTGATGGAGTATTGGCGGAGAGCCAGACTATTCTTCACCCCTCTGGAGATATGATGCGAACGATGAACACCAAAGATGGCTTCGCCTTGTTTCACGCAGTTAAGGAGAATTTTCCTATTGCAATTATCTCCGGGGCAAAATCCTTATCAATTCGGGAACGTTTTGCCATTTTAGGAATAAATGATGTTTTTTTGGATTCAAAGAGCAAAGTGGAGGACATGAATATATTCCTGTCGAAATATCAACTTGAGCCAAGGGATATTTTATATATGGGTGATGATATTCCAGATATTTTAGCCATGATGAGGGTTGGCTTGCCTGCTTGCCCTTATGATGCTGCAGTGGAAGTGCAGAGTATATCACATTATGTTTCAAGCTTATCTGGTGGTCGCGGCTGTGTTCGGGATATTATTGAACAAGTTTTGCGTGCACAAGGGAAGTGGTTCAGACAAGAATAATTAGGAACTATGATTAAAGCTGTTAGCCGTTTATTACGGATGCCAAACCTGGCTATGGTTTTTCTAACCATGTATCTGATGAGGTGGTCAATTGTTAGGCCAATTCTGGAATTAACTGGTTTTGAAATCCAAATGCCCGAATTAACTTTTTTCCTTCTGGTTATGTCGACAGTCCTGATTGCTGCGGCAGGAAATGTAATTAATGATTACCATGACGTGCATGTCGATCGCTTTAATTATCCCGATAAAGTGGTCATTGACAGGCTAATAAGTCGACGTGCAGCCATAATTATGCATTTTGTATTTAACCTTGTGGGAATTGCAGCAGGAATATTTGTTTCCTTTTACCATCACTTGTATTGGCTAAGTTTGATATTCATTATAGTTCCAAGCAGTTTGTGGTTTTATTCGACGATTTTTAAGCACAAGGTATTTATTGGAAACCTGTTCGTGTCCATTTTGACAGCGATGGTTCCTCTTCTTGTATTATTGTTTGAATATCCTTTGCTAAGGATTGCTAACCAGGATATCCTGCTACAATTTCCGGATATGTTTCACCCTATTCTCTATTGGATTGGTCTTTTTGCTTTGTTTGCCTTCCTTACTAATCTCATTCGTGAGATAATCAAAGATGCTGAGGATATTGCTGGAGATAAAGAGGTTGGGAGTAAAACTATTGCGGTGGTTTACGGTATTAAAACCTCCAAATTAATTACATTCATATTGGCTAGTGCCACTTTTATCGGGCTTGCAGCAATTTTCCTGTTCTATTTGAGAGATTGGATGAGCCTGACATATTTTGGAGTTTTTCTTGCAGCTCCTTTCATTCTTCTCTTGTTTCAGATTCGAAAGACTAATGATCCAAAGGGGTTTCACCGTTTGAGTTTGTTGATAAAGATCATTATGCTTACAGGTTTAATGT
>JAUVKA010000392.1 GCA_030592205.1 Bacteroidota bacterium
ACAAATATCAGGGCCATTGCAGTGAGCCGGTATGGCAAGATCCTTGCAAAAAAATCATATTCAAACCAGCCATCTCCCGATACTCATTTTAAGACTGGCCTGATATGGGATGTGGACGACATCCGGTGGAAACTGGCAAAGGCCTGCCACTTTGTGACAGACGCTTTAATTGACACAGAAATACTGGGAGTTTGTACAACTAGCTTTGGAGTAGACGGAGCCCCTTTTGATGACAAAAACAGGCAACTGTATCCTGTCATCTCCTGGGCATGTAAGCGAACTGCAGATATTATCGATGAAGTGCACGCCATCATCCCTTTTCGGGAATTGTATGAAAAAACAGGCCTCCATCAATTTGATTTCAATACGATCTATAAGCTTTACTGGCTCCGAAAATACCGGAAGGAGATCTATGATAAGATGGATCACTGGTTATTTATGCCCGCCATCATTTCAGGTTATCTGTGCAATACGCTTTTTACAGATGTGAGCATGGCAGGAACTTCAATGCTCTGTGATCTCGCTACCCGCCAGTTCTCTGAGAAAATACTTTCGGTATTGAATCTCCACAGGGAGCAATTCCCCGCCCTGACAGAGGCAGGAATAAAAACAGGCAAGGTGACTGAGGAAGCATCGAAGGAATTTGGCTTACCGGCCGGTGTTCCTGTTTTCACTGCCGGTCACGATACACAGTTTGCCATATTCGGATCAGGAGCTAAAATCAACGAACCGGTACTAAGCTCAGGGACCTGGGAGATCCTGATGGTAAGGACTCCGGATATAAGTGGATTCAATACAGCCTATGAAGCAGGTATCACAACAGAACTGGATGCCATTCCGGGTCTGTATAATCCGGGGCTGCAATGGCTGGGGTCAAAGCATATAGAAGAGTTGAAAAGGCTTCATTTCCGGGATATAATGCATAGAGAAGATATATACGAGATCATGGTGAATGAGGCAGAGGAGGGAAATAACAAAAGAGGATCCCTATTCATGGACCTCCTCATTCAATTATCTGATAAAACAATGGAGAGCTTACATACACTGGAAAAGCTTTGTGGCTTTAAAGCAGAGTCTGTCATCATTGTCGGGGGAGGCTCAAAAAACAAGCTCTGGAATAAGCTACGGGAGGAAACTTTAGGCATTGAAGTCAAAACCATCTCTGAGTCTGAATCTACCGTTCTGGGTGCAGCCATGTTTGCTTTTGCCGGGGCAAGGCTTTACGATTCTCCCGAGGATGCAAGGGATAATATGTTCGAATTTAATTAATAGATTTTGTACTTCTGACAAATACTTTTAATCATAGATAGGTTAAGTATCCTAATTGATTTACCCTCAAGTTTTATTACATCATTTTTTTCAAATTCAGCCAACACCCTGATCACAGTTTCATAGGTTGTGCCTGATAAACTGGAAATATCTTTACGAGTTGGCGTATAACTTAACATGGTTTCATCATGTTCATCAAAACCAAATGAATTAACGATGGTTAGTAAGCCAAAAGCAACCTTTTCTAAAGCAGACATTAATGAAAACAATTTCATTCTTGTTTCTGATTCTTTAAGCTGGTCTGCTAAAAAAGTCACAAGGTATAAAGCCATCTCGGGGTTTGCTTTAACAGCTTTATAAAAGATATCTATCGGGATGAAGGTTACTTGCGACTTCTCAAGTGCTATAGCAGTTACAGGATAGACTCCATTTCTTCCAAGTCCCTGATATCCAAGAATCTGCTCCCGAGAAGAAAAACCTATTATTCTTTCCTTTCCATCACCATAAGAACTTACAATTTTGATTTTACCTTCAAATACTTCATAAACTCCTTTGACTGCATCGCCGGCTGAAAAGATCTTTGCTCCGGGAGGATAGTCAATCGTGGTTTTATTTAATGTAATAATTGGCTTCCATTCCTCAGAACAATACTTGTTTATAAAGCAATTAAAGTGCGTACAAGTTTCACACTTCCTTTTTGATTCAGTCGCCATTGTCTTATACTCCAATATAAAAGATGCTAAGGATTTTTAATTTCAGCTTTTGGACCCTGATAAAACCACCAGTTTAGGATCAAACAGAACAAATAGTAGATAGCGAATCCATATAATGCATATTCGGGTGTACCATTTTGAATTTGTTGCCCAAATACTTTCGGAATGATAAAAGCACCATAAGCGGCAATAGCTGCTGTCCATCCAAGAACCGGACCTGCCTGTTCCTTACTGAATATATAAGGAATACTTCTGAAGGTAGATCCATTTCCAATACCTGTAGTTATGAACAGGAGCATAAAGCAAGCAAAAAATGGCCACCAATACTGTTCAGGTGTGGCGCTGTTTCTAGCCTGAATCACAAAATAAGCTACTGCCAGAGTCGCCAGAATTTGTGCAATGGTACTTATTGCTGTAACCTTTGCTCCACTATTAATTTTATCAGAAAACCAGCCTCCTACAGGGCGAATTAAAGCACCAAGTACAGGTCCAAGAAAAACCCACATCATAAAATTAGGGGCATTAGGATTAACATAACTTGGATCATTGGCATTGGTATAAACAAATATATACTGGCTCAATTTGGGGAAGGCAGCAGAAAATCCAATAAATGACCCAAAGGTCATTGTATAAATGACTGTCATAACCCAATTATGCTTGTTTTTGAATATTGCAAATTGTTTATTCAGATTTGCTTTGATCTCACCGGGTGTGGCATACTTCATCAACATAACGGTCAGAACAATTACCAGGGGCAATACTATCCACATATTAACCTTTAGCTGGGTCAATAGATATGCGCCTACACCAGCAGAAATTAATCCTAACAATACCATATAAAGAGTTTTCGAAATGCCTTGTATGGTAGTTGGTAATTTGGGTGTACCTGTAATCACATTATTCATTCCGATAAAGGCTGCAATAGCGGCTAAGGCAAGTAAGGGAACCCAGACCCACCCGGCATTCTGAAGTCCTGATAAGGATTCTCCAAAAACTTTATTTCCATCAGCACCAATGGCACCAAACACAAAAAAGGTAATTACCCAGGGAATGGTTTTCTGCATCACACCCACACCCAGGTTCCCGATTCCTGCATTTAAACCTAATGAGGTACCCTGCATCCGTTTTGGGAAAAAGAAGCTGATATTGCTCATGGAAGATGAAAAATTTCCTCCACCAAATCCTGATAGTCCTGCATAAATGGCAAACGTCAGATAAGATGTATTTACATCCTGCAAAGCCAAACCTACTCCGATAGCGGGAATAAGCAACAACAAGGTTGTTACGAAGATTACATTTCTTCCCCCTCCCAGAGAAATAAGGAAAGAGTTTGGAATGCGTAATGTGGCACCGGCCAGTCCGGCAATAGCCGGTAAGGTATAGTAAAGGCTGTTTATTTCCTTCAATTTAGCACTTACCTGCTCAGGGCTCATCTCTGCTGTGATCATACCAAAATTAAAACCAAATTCTTTGAGTTTGGCTGCAATAATGCTCCACATAATCCAGACTGCAAAAGCCAGAAGCAAAGCGGGTATTGAAATCCACAGGTTCTTTTTGGCTATTTTTTTTCCGGAAGTGTTCCAGAAGTTTTCATCTTCAACATTCCAGGTTTTGAGATTGATTTTAGACATAATTCTTCTTTATATGTTTGATTTTTCTCTGTTAAGTAAATATTATCAATTATTTCAGGCTATTCAAAACTATCGACAAAGGCATCTTTAGGTTCTTTCAGCATAACAAAACAATAAATAAGGCTGATTAATGCTCCACCTGAAAGCATAAACAAAAAGGATTTATCATCCATAAAATTGTATAAAAACAAATACGTAACAGCACCAACATTACCAAATGCACCTGCCATACCCGCAATTCTGCCGGTCATTTCCCTCTTAATGGAAGGGATCATCGCAAAGGTTGCTCC
>JAUVKA010000388.1 GCA_030592205.1 Bacteroidota bacterium
ACCCCGGGACTCATTTTGTAGAAGATAATCTTTTTGAATTTCTGCAAACAGGAATTCTAACAATCACTGGATCGGATTTGCCGGAGTGGCCGGCATCTTTGATGTTAAGCAGAACTGAACTATTGAATCTGCCCCTCGGAACAATATGGAAGAATAATCAATTTTCAGGGGTAAAACATGAGATAGTGAAAGTATTTCCTAATGGCCAAGGTCTGGTAAGCGCATCATTAAAAGAATTTAATCGTTTCGACGTGGCTACCAGCAGAGAATACTCTATTGGTGGATTTGGCCCTTTTGCTCTGCATCAGGATTATTATTCTTTCATTCAGCCGATTTTTCCAATAGAGTTTTATACAGGTGGAATATTATTTTTTGCCTTGACTGACAGCAGTTGGATTTCAGATGAATTTTCTGATTTGAGTCTGGAGAATCTTTCAGAGTTTGTTTCAGGTTTGGCAAATACCTGGGAAAAGGGGATAGCTTTCCCCTGGTCACAAAATACCTTCACCCATAATGACCTGGTTGAAATTGCCAGCCATATCAGAACCTTCCCCTGGCTGCTTGTTGATCCTTCTTTTAAAGAATACATATTTGAGGGGATTGGTAAGGTGCCGGTTTGGTTTTGGAATGAAATTCAAACCGCATTATCGCGAAAAGATTCCTGGAAGATGGATTTTCATGAATTGGTAATTTTCCTGGCCAGACAACAGATAATGGAGCAAAGATCAATATCCAATTATATAGCACCGGCAGAAATTGATTCCGCATTGGCCTACTACCTCCTGCCAATAAAGCTTGAGCTGTTACCGGAATTGAAAAAATTAAACGCTGGATTACATCCCGGATACTGGTCAGCTTTATTTAGTGTTGTTCCAAATCCTAACTCAGGAGAATT
Source organism: Bacteroidota bacterium (assembly GCA_030592205.1). GTDB lineage: Bacteria > Bacteroidota > Bacteroidia > Bacteroidales > UBA12481 > JAUVKA01. Next base: position 896 of record JAUVKA010000388.1, read on the forward strand.
TGGTATACGTTTTAACTATGGAAGCTATTCCCCGATAAGTGAAATGGAATTAGATTATAGAATCTGGACAACAGAAGGGCAAATAGTTGAAAATGGCAAAATCCATAATATTCAGGAACTTTTATTCGATATCAGGCCTGCTGTACCTGGTTCATATTTACTTGAGATTTGGAAAGGGAATGAGTTTTTAGGAATACAGAAGTTCCTTATCTTGCCAGACTGATTTTAAAAAGAGATACAAAGAAATGATTCATTGTAAGAAGCTAGTATTCAATCCGTTTCAGGTTAACACATGGTTGGTGTACGTGAATGAAGGGGCATGCATTATTATTGATCCTGCCTGTGCTGAGGATTCAGAGAGACAGATTTTGTTGGATTTTATCTCAACAAAGAAACTTATACCGGAAATGATTCTTGCCACACATGGTCATTTTGATCATCTTCCCGGAGTGAGTTTTGTGAAAGATAAGTTTGATATACCATTTTGCGGACATAGAGAGGATCTAAGTCTGTTGCAATTTGCAAGGCAGCAGGGAGAACATTACGGATTCAGTTTTGATGTTGACCCGCCAGAGTTTGACAAATTCCTTGTTGACGGAGATATTATTGATTGGGGAGGAGGTTCTTTCAGAGTCTCTCATGTTCCTGGTCATTCCAGGGGCAGCCTGGCTTATCATTTCAAGGAATCAGGGTTTGTAATTACCGGGGATGTGCTTTTTAAGGACAGTATTGGACGCACAGATCTTCCGGGAGGTGACTATGATACACTGATCCGTAGTATTCGTACGAAACTGCTTGTTATGGAGGATCAAACCCTGGTTTTATCAGGTCATGGACCAGATACCAGCATTGGGGATGAAAAGGAATCTAATCCATTTTTGTAATTCATTTTTATAATACTTTCTTGGAATTCTTCATATCCTGAATAAAATCATACTTCTTTATAACTTTGTTTTTTTTCTTTATCACGAAATATAATTTTGATAAAAATGGCCTTAAATCAATTTGTCGAACGGCATATAGGACCTCGTGATCACGAGATTCCTTCGATGCTTGCAACCATAGGATCTGAGTCTTTAGAAGGATTCATTGACGCAGTAGTTCCATCCGCCATCAGGCTGAAGAAGCCTCTTCCCCTGGCTAAGGGATTGACCGAGCAGGAGTATGCAGAAAGGATACGTGCAATAGGACAAAAAAATATGGTCTATCGATCACTGATCGGCATGGGCTATTATGGTACGATTTTACCTCCGGTTATAAAAAGAAATATTCTTGAAAATCCATCCTGGTATACTTCTTATACTCCATATCAGGCGGAGATTTCCCAGGGGCGTCTGGAGGCACTTTTGAATTTTCAGACTATGGTGATGGATCTCACCGGCATGGAAATTGCCAATGCATCCCTCCTGGATGAGGCCACTGCAGCTGCTGAAGCCATGATTATGATGTTCAACAAACGTTCCCGGGAATTGGTTAAAAGAAATGCCAATGTCTTGTTGGTAAGTGAGAATATTTTTCCACAGACAATAAAGGTGATTGAAGCCAGGGCTAAACCCCTGGGTATACAGATCAAGCTGGCAGGTTTTACCAGCCATGAAATTGACGAAACTATATTTGGTGTGATTGTTCAATATCCTTCAAGCGACGGAAAGGTTTTTAGTCATAGTGATTGTAGTGAGAAGGCAAAAAATCTGGGAGTTCTGTTTACGGTGATTGCCGACCTGATGTCCTTAGCGGTTCTTACACCTCCAGGTGAATGGGGTGCCGATATTGTTGTTGGTTCAACTCAGCGCTTTGGTATTCCTATGGGTTACGGTGGTCCCCACGCAGCTTTCTTTGCAACAAAAGATAGTTTGAAAAGAAGTATGCCAGGCAGGATTATCGGAGTGTCAGTTGATATGAATGGAAAACCAGCCTTGCGGATGGCACTGCAAACCCGTGAGCAGCACATCAAGCGTGAGAAGGCGACCTCTAATATCTGTACCGCTCAAGCATTATTGGCCTCTATGGCTGGTATGTATGTAGCTTATCATGGCCAGAGGGGGATTTTAAATATTGCTTCGAAGATACATGAGGCAGCGCACACCCTTGATGTCGAAATAAGTAAACTGGGATATGTTCAGGAAAACAAGGATTATTTCGATACTCTCAGGATTGTTCTTCCTGAAGATTTGAGTATAAAAAAGCTTAGAAGAACAGCATTGGAACATAAAATTAACCTTCGCTATTTTGACGATGATACGGTTGGTGTTTCAATGGATGAACTCTCCGACCTGGTTGATGTCAACGCTATTCTGGCTATGTTTGCTGATGCTGTTGACCGAGATTCCAATACCATCACTGAGTTTGAAAAAGGTTTGGTTTTTGATCCTATCCTGATTAGGAAAAGTCCTTATCTGACCGCAAAATGTTTCAATAGATATCATTCTGAAACAGAAATGATGCGTTACATTAAAAAACTTGAACGACGTGATATTTCCCTGACTCATTCTATGATACCATTAGGGTCTTGTACAATGAAATTGAATCCGGCAAATTCCCTATTTGCTTTAAGCTGGGAAGAGTTTGCAAATATACATCCTTTTGTGCCTGAGGATCAGGCTGCAGGATATGCTGAGCTATTTGATGAGCTTGAGAAAGATCTGGTTGAAATAACCGGATTTCCTTCCATATCCTTTCAGCCTAATTCTGGTGCGGCAGGTGAGTATGCGGGCCTGATGGTTATTAGAAAATATCATGAATACAATGGTGAAAGCCATAGGAATATTGTGCTAATCCCTGCTTCAGCTCATGGAACGAACCCGGCTAGTGCTATTATGGCAGGAGGTAAAGTAGTTGTTGTTAAATGTGATGAGAGTGGTAATGTTGATCTTGATGATCTCAAAGTAAAAGCTACTGAGCATTCTGAGAACTTAGCAGCTTTTATGATTACTTATCCATCTACCCATGGAGTATTTGAATCAGGGATAATGGAAATGACCGAGCTGATTCATCAGCACGGAGGCCAGGTGTACATGGATGGTGCTAATATGAATGCTCAAGTGGGAATAACTAATCCTGCCATTATTGGTGCAGACGTTTGTCATCTGAACCTTCATAAAACCTTTG
>JAUVKA010000164.1 GCA_030592205.1 Bacteroidota bacterium
GGAAAGTAAATAGTCCTTTCGGTAATTGGTAGGGAAGCATTTTCCTTTGTAGAGCCCGACTTCTCTTTTCCATTTACCTTAGCCTGGTAACCATCAAGACTGTCGAGAAAAGCTTCTATCCTGGTTATCATACCTGCATTAGCACTATGCTCATCAACCTCAAGATGAAGAAAGGGTTTACCATTCATCTCCCTTCGCATATAATGACGGAGGAAAGAATCGGGGCCACAACGGAAATTACCCAGGAAAACAGCATTCAAATGATCATTCTTACTGATATGCTTGACCGCACGAAGTATTTTATCACCGTTAGGCCAGTACATCATCGGATAAAAATCAAAAACATTCTCCTCCTCAATAGGCAGATAATCAAGAGGAATGGGCATTACATCAACCCCAATTAATTTTTCAACAAGATTTAGGTTCAGAGCCGGATCACTGGTGTTATAAGGCCTGCCTAACACTACAAACACCCTCTTATCACTGGGAAGATTCGCCATCACCTCTTTCCCTCTTGCTCTGATTCCCATTTCAAAATTCTTTTGAGCCTCACGGGCTTTTACAGTTGCCGCAAGAGCTTTCTTTTTCGGAATTCCGAATTTTTCCTTTGCGAAGAGCACAAATTCCTTTTGGAAGGCAGTCTCAAAATGCCTGAGATGAAAAGTCGGAATAAGAAGCTTCTCATTAAACTCTGTGTCTCTATAGGCAGCTCTCACCATAAAGGGGTGCGATTGAATCCATGGGCAATTGCAATTGCTTGTTGGATTGTCATCGGAGGCCTCTGCATTAACTACAAATGGCAGAAAAACATGGTCCACCTTTTTGTTTAGCAAATCATCCACATGGCCAAATATCATTTCAATTGGCAGGCAAGTTTCTGCAGTCATCAGGTCGATCGACCGGGTCAGGGTTTTTTTGCTCGAAGGAGCCGACAGAACAACCTCAAGACCAATGCCTTCAAGCAATGTTCGCCAGAATGGGAACTGCTGGTAGAAATTTGTCAATTCCCTGGGGATACCAATAGTTGGCTTGCCAGATTTCTTATTCGGCTTATATCCCTCAAGCAGAATTTTGGTCCGCTCCTTAAACAGATTTGGAATATCTTTACCAATACCTTTGCGTTCCTCAATCTCATACCTGTCACAAATACCTCCGTAATAAAGAGGATCTATACCATCTACGGTCACCTTACGGATCTCACAGTGATTGGAGCAATATTCACAAACAAAAGTTTCAGTATTATAATTTATTTCGCTTAACTCAAATCCCCGAAAACGGCTTTTCTGACCGGGTTTCATATGATCCCTGGCCAGCATAGCGGCCCCGATAGAACCGGTTATATCGAAATGCGGCGGAACATGAATCTTTTGGCCGGTAATTTTTTCAAAAGCAGCTACTACCGCCCTGTTATTTGTGACTCCTCCCTGGTAATAAATCTTTTTACCTATTGGTTTATCATTTACTACTCTGTTCAGGTAATTCTGAACAGTTGAATATGCAAGTCCGGCAATAAGGTTTTCCTTTTCCTCTCCTTTTTGTTGGAGGGAGTTCAAGTCGCTCTCCATAAACACGGTGCAGCGATCACCCAGTTTGGAAGGGTTTTCGGCTGAAAAAGCCAGGGATTCGAATTCTCTTTTAATATTGATATCCAACTTCTCTGCTTGCTCTTCCAGGAAAGATCCTGTACCGGCAGCACAGACCTTATTCATCTCAAAATCAACGATCACTCCATTCTCAATAGTAATATATTTTGAATCTTGTCCACCAATCTCGAAGATTGTATCTACCTCAGGGTCGATGGCAATTGTTGCTGTAGCCTGGGCAGTAATTTCGTTTTGTATAATATCGGCTCCAATAAAATCGCCTGTTAAATATCTACCTGATCCGGTTGAACCGGCTGCCTTGACTATAACTCTGTTGCCAACTTCCTGATCAATTTCCTTTAGCCCCCGCTGTATTGCCTCAATCGGCTTGCTGGCTGTTGGAAGATACCTTCGCGCAACCACCTGGTTGTCATCAGTGAGAAGAACCAGATTAGTACTGAGAGACCCAACATCCACCCCCAGGCTTACCTCCAGAGGAGGCCCGGTTTCAGGGATGGGCATCATTTCTTTGTTTATATTGGAAATGGTTGGAAATAGTTTATCCAGAGAGGCTCCGGATCCTTTCTCATAGCTTGCCAAATACTCCTCCAGGCCTCCTAGCCCATTGAAATTACCCAAACCGTTATTTTGTTGATCCTCAGCATACCATAATGCACCTATTGCCCCCATTGAAGCAAAATATTTAGGTACTATCAATTCCTCTTCCTTGAGTTCCAGAACCTCACGAAATGCACGGATCATCCCTGAGTTAGCGGCCACTCCACCCTGAAAAATTACCGGAGGGACAATTTGCTTTCCACGACCAAGTGTGCTATTAAGGTTGCGAGCCACAGCAAAACATAAACCGGCAATAATATCATGAACCGGTGTAGCTATCTGCTGCAAGTGGATCATATCACTCTTGGCAAAAACGCTGCAGCGTCCTGCAATTCGTGGGGGGTTAACTGATCTCAGAGCTAACTCTCCAAATTCCTTATCAATTTTAACCCCTATTCGCTTCGCCTGCTGATCCAGAAAAGATCCTGTCCCAGCGGCACATAGACTATTCATGGAAAAATCTGAAAGCACAGATTTTTCTGAAACCTGGCCATTATCCATAAAAATAAGCTTGCTGTCTTCTCCCCCCATCTCGATAATGGTACGTACTTCAGGGTGCAATTCTGAAACCGATCGGGATTGGGCAATAATCTCATTTACATGAAGTCCACCCAGCAATTCGGCAGCTTTCTTCCCTCCAACTCCGGTGAAAGCCATACCAGCAATCTTATCATTATTGTGTGATTCCAGAATACCTCCCAGCCTTTCTTCCAGTTTGTGAAATGGACGACCGTGGCAGTAATCATAGTATTCTTCAATTATTTGGTTCTGCTCATTAAGAACAACTGTATTTACAGAAATTGAACCAATATCTATCCCGATCTTATAGACCATAATACCGATTGGTTTGGTTAGAAACCTAAATATGTATAAAAACAGCCTTTTATCCAAATATGATGATTTGGAACTTCCTTGTGCCATTTATCTCCCCATCTCCCTATCTCCCTATCTCCCACTTGCATAATTACAAAATAATTACAAAATCCCCTTTCAACTATTGCCAGAAAAAAAAATATAACTACTTTTGCAATCCAAACTTGCTAATTGAAGCAAAGAAGGCCCGTTCGTCTAGGGGTTAGGACGCTAGATTTTCATTCTAGTAACAGGGGTTCGATTCCCCTACGGGCTACGAATAAATTTAAGAAAAATATATTAAATGGCACATCACAGTTCAGCACTAAAAAGGATCAGGCAAACGGAAAAGAAACGGGTTCACAATCGGTATTTCTCAAGATCAACTCGTAACGCAGTCAAACAACTTAGGGAAACAACTGATAAAGAAGCCGCTACCGGTTTATTTCCAAAAGTAAGCGCCATGGTGGATAAGCTTGCCAAGAAGAATATCATTCATAATAAGAAGGCTGCAAACTTGAAATCCAGTCTGGCAAAGCATGTAAACGGATTATAGTTCAAACTATATATATTCAAAGCCATCTCTAATTCCGGGATGGTTTTTTTTGCTTTTTACTTTCCATTTCTTCGGCTTTTCTGCATCTCTATTAGAAAAGCTATATATGAAATCATACCCACTTATTCGAATCCTGGACATGGCCGTTGAAGATCGGCCACGGGAGAAATGTGCCCGGTTGGGACTAAAAGGGCTGAGCAATTCTGAACTACTTGCCATTCTGTTAGGAACCGGTTCACGAGAGGAATCAGCCTTAAGTCTGGCCGCTCGTCTACTACATATCGCCAAAAACGATTTGTATCATCTCGGCAGAATGAGCCCTGATGATATGCAGTCGATTAAAGGAATTGGAGAAGCCAAAGCCACGCGTATCTGCGCTGCGATAGAACTGGGAAAGCGCAGACAGCTTGCCCCAAAACCTGTGAAAAAGAGTATAAGCTGTAGTCGTGATGCCTATCAACTCATCCGCAACGAATTGAGCGAACTACCCAGAGAAGAGTTCTGGATATTACTTCTTAGCCGCTCCAACCATCTAATGGAAAAGGTGAAGATAAGTCAGGGCGGTGTGTCAGGCACTATCACAGACATACGCATAATACTCCAATCTGCCTTTAACAAGCTGGCATCTGCTATGATTCTCGCTCACAATCATCCTTCCGGAAATCTTAAGCCATCTGAGGCCGATCTGAAGATCACGAAAAAGATCAGGGATGCTGCAAAACTAATGGACATAGCCGTTCTGGATCATATTATTGTTGGAGATGAGGCCTATTTGTCATTTGCTGATGAGAATCTCTTGTAAACCGGGGGAAGTCGTCTGTTTGATTTTTGCTATCTTCAGGCAGTAATTTTACAAGCCATGCTTATCTATTCCCCGGATATCAGTCCCCGTTTGAAATACACCCTAAATCTGGTTTTCCAAACTCTTCTTCATGTAGATTTCCAGGTCACAGATATCAAGGATGAACTCATTAGTTATGAAGGTGCCCGTTTGAATTATTCACGAGAAGAGATTGAGGGTATACCGTTCCTGGAAGCCCAGGGTTTATTATTTGAGGATGGTATCAGCAATCAGGAGGACAAAATACAGGACGGTCTAAGCTGGGATGAGTTACCAGCCTTCTTTCCTGCCAGATCAGCATCTATTCTACCCTTCGACCTTTTTGCTGCAGTATTTTATCTGGTATCCCGTTATGAAGAATACCTGCCATTCGAAGCCGATGAACATCAGCGATTTCACTCAAGCCTGAGTTTGGCATCAAAAATGGGATTCCTGGAAGAACCTCTTGTTGATCAATGGCTTATGAAATTCGGCAAATTACTGGAAAGTCTTTTCCCGGGTGCGATAAAGACAAAACAGGCCTATTTCACCTTCAAGCCCACAATCGACATCGACAATGCCTGGGCATTCAAGCACAAAGGATTTTGGAGAACTCTCGGATCGGTTTTGAGGCCCGGACAAAACATGGAAACACGGAACTTCAGGTATCAGGTTTTACGAGCCAAGCAACAGGATCCTTTCGACCAGTATCAAAAAATGGAAAGTATACATGCTGAATATGGATATCTCCCCTGCTTCTTTTTTCTCGTGGGGCCCTATGGTAAATATGATAAGAACATCTCTCCCCGAAAAAAACACTTTCGGAAATTGATTGGGGAAATAGCCGGCCGCTACGATACAGGCCTCCATCCATCTTATGCTTCCTTTTCCGATCCAAAAGCCATTGAACAGGAAAAAATAATCCTAAAACAAATCACCGGTCGGGAAATCAGAAACAGCAGGCAGCATTATCTCCGCCTGAGATTTCCTCTTAGCTACCAGGCTCTTTTGAAAGCCGAAATATTCAATGATTACAGCATGGGTTATGCTGACCGGTCTGGTTTTAGGGCAAGCATATCACAGTCATTCAATTTCTTCGATCTGATCAACAACAAAACAACTGCCCTCCGCGTTTTTCCCTTTCAGGTAATGGACACCGGCCTTCGTGATTATGAAAAATGCAATCCCGAGCAGGCTATTGAACGGATAAAAATACTGATGGAAAAAACCAGGGCTGTTGGTGGAACATTTATTAGCCTCTGGCACAATGAATCCTTTTCTGAATGGTCAGGTTGGGAGGGTTGGACAAAGGTATACCAGGAGATGCTGGCCCTGGCAGGGAAAAAGTAATAGCATGCAAATAAACTACATACAACACGAAGAAATTGATAAATCAAGCTGGGATGAAACCATCAGACTTGCATCCAATGGAAACCTGTATGCTTATTCATGGTACCTGGATGTTGTTTGCCCGGGCTGGGATGCCTTGATAAGCCCTGATTATAACTTGATCATGCCATTGACGGGAAACAAAAAATATGGTTTCCACTATTTATATCGCCCCATGCTCAGCCAGCAACTGGGACTATTTTCCCAACACCTTCCCACAAAAGAAGAGTTGGCAGCTTTTCTTGAAGCCATACCTTCAAAATATCGGCTGATTCAATATTGCCTGAACAAATTCAATCATCCAGAAGAAAGCTTTGACTTCATCCTGCACGACAGCTTCGAACTCGATCTTAATGCTGATTATCAGGATATTAGAAAGGCTTACAGTGATAACCACCGTAGGAATATCAAAAAGACAGTCACAGCCAAACTTGAAATAGTGCAGGATCTTCAAGCCAAGGTATTTATTGAAATGCTGACCCGGGATACATCTCCAGGAAGCCAAATCCTCTCCTCAAAAAAGAATCTGAGACAGCTATCAGAATTGATAGATAAGATGCAAAATCATAAGGCGCTCCAGATTATCGGCATAAATAATCAGGAGAGAAAGCCTATTGCAGCGGTACTCTTTGGACACAGCCATAACAAGTGGATTTACCTTATCCCGATTAATAGTAAGGAGGGAAAAGAAAAGCGAGCTCTTTTTGCCATAATTGATCGGCTTATCCAAACCCGTGCTGGGTACAATGAAATTCTGGATTTTGAAGGTTCAGATATACCTGGACTGGCACAGTTCTACAGTGGTTTTGGAGCACATAAAATTCAATATCCGGAAATCCGTATAAATACACTCCCCTGGCCAATAAAATATCTGAAGTAGAGTATTATCACCATTTTTTATAGCTTTACCGGTTAAACCCCCTGATGATGATCCATAATCTTAGCGACCAAAATTCCCTGCTGAATGCTTATATTACAGAAATCAGAGATAAAGAGATTCAGACTGATCCCATGCGATTCAGACGAAACCTGGAACGCTGCGGTGAGATCTTTGCTTATGAGATCAGTAAAACTCTGTCATATAAAACTCAGGAAGTCAAAACACCCCTTGGAATAGCAGAAGTACCTGATATTACCGACAATCTGGTTCTGGCTACTATTTTACGAGCAGGCCTCCCAATCCACCAAGGGTTCCTGAACTTTTTCGACAAGGCAGAAAACGCATTCATTTCGGCTTACCGGGTTTATGAAAAAGACGGCACTTTCAATATACGTTTCGAGCATATCTCTGGTCCGAATACTAAAGGTAAAGTAGTCATCATTTCCGATCCAATGCTTGCCACTGGAGCTTCTACTGTTTTAGCTTACAAGGCTTTACGAGATAAAGGGATTCCAAGCCACACTCATATCGTTTCAGTTATAGCCAGTAAGGAGGGAATTGAGTATGTAAGACAGAATCTACCGATGACAAAAACCTCTATTTGGGTAGGTGCTATCGATGATGAACTTACTTCAAAAGCCTATATCGTTCCCGGTCTAGGTGATGCTGGTGATTTGGCCTATGGGAGCAAGGGAAGAGAATAACTCCCTTTGAACCACTTTGTTTTAGAATCATCTTCACAAGACTCCAACAATTCCTGTACCGTTAATCCCAAGACGGGATGAACATGTTTTGGACGTATGGAGTTCAATGGTTTCAAAATGAATAAGCGTTCATGCAATCGGGGATGAGGAATGATCAATCCCTCCTCTGATAACACAATATCGTCATAAAAAAGAATATCGATATCCATTATGCGATCACTGTAGGTTTTTGTCCTGTGCCTTCCCAGAAAAGCCTCAATATCCAGACAAACCCTCAGAAGTTGAGCAGGCTTAGCTTCTGTTTCCACCACCAAAATCTGATTAAGGAACCAATTGTCTGATTGGAATCCCCATGGCTCCGATTCAATAATAGGGGAGTAATAAGTTATACTCCCCAGTCTATCAAAAAGAAGTCCACCTACCAGCATGAGGTTTGTTAACCTATCACCAGAATTTCCGCCTATCCCTAAAATTACCTCAGCCATAAAATTTTCAACAAAATCAATAAATGCCTAATAAAGCCCTATTTTTACAAGAGTTAAATTTAATAAATTTTATATTGATGAAAAACTTTTTTAAATACACATTTGCCAGTTTTATTGGCGTTTTCCTGGCGCTAATTGCACTTATACTTATAGGGGTTGGTATTGTATCTGCCTTAATGTCAACCACTCCCGAAGAGGTAAAAATCAAACCCAATACTATACTTCAGCTGGATTTGAAAACATCAATTACCGACAGGACAATTAAAAGTCCTTTCGAGAA
>JAUVKA010000130.1 GCA_030592205.1 Bacteroidota bacterium
ATTTACCCGGGCTAAAGAGGGCCCTAAAAATTCTGGAGAAAAAAGCTTGTCATGAGATCTTTTGTCTTGGGGATATTGTCGGCTATTCCTTCCCGTATTTCAAGTTTAAGAAGCACCGGGACGCTTCGGGGTGCCTCGAATTGATCAAGCGTACCTGTTCCCTGGTGCTACCCGGGAATCATGATCTTTATGCCTGCAGAAAAATTCCTGAGACCAAGTCAGATTTTGTCTATCCATCCGACTGGTATAGCCTGGATTATTCTACCAGGCTGGAAATGGCAGACGGAAAAATCTGGGTATATGAAGATTCAGAATTGGAATCCAATCTTACGGAGGCCGATAAGAATAAGCTATCTGGTTTGCCGGAGTATATAGTTCGGGATATTGCTGGAATACGCATATTGTTCAGTCATTATCTCTTCCCCGATCTGACGGGCTCAGCAACAAATTTTCTTCCAGATGGTTCACTGCTTCGATCTCACTTAAGCTTCATGAATGAACAGCACTGTGATCTGGCTTTTTTTGGTCACAGTCATGTGGAAGGGCTTTGGTTTCTTCAACACAGTAACTACTCCATCAAAAAAAAGGTCAGAATTAAAAAGGAGCAGGAAAGGACTGCTATTGGTGTGCCCTGCATAGCAAATGGCAGAAATAATCCCGGGATAGTTGTATATGACACAGAAACCGGAATTATTGAGAACATATCACTTTACCCAGCCATCAAACGCTTATTAACAAAATAGAAAAATGGCAGAACGATCATCGCAAAATCATAAAAGAAGCTTTTCATTCCGGATCATCATCCCGGTTATACTTACCATTGCTGCCTTCATTATTTCCATGTATGTCATCTTTATCCCAAGCCTGGAAAACAACCTGATCAAGCAGAAGAAGCAAATGATCCGAGAGCTGACACAATCAGCCTGGAGCATCTTGCAAAAGTTCCACAATGAGGAACTGTCGGGGCAGCTGACCACAGAAGAAGCTCAGAATAAAGCCCTGGATATCTTCCAAACCTTAAGATATGGAGAGGACAGCAAGGATTATTTCTGGATCACTGATATGACACCAGTAATGATTATTCATCCGTACCGGCCTGATCTTAACGGGACAAATCTTGAAAATTTATTGGATCCAAATGGAAAGAAATTATTCGTAGAAAGTATTGTTTTGGTCAGAAGTGAAAGTGAAGGTTTTATCGACTATTTCTGGCAATGGAAGGATGATTCAACCCGTATTGTACCAAAGCTATCCTTCGTCAAGGGCTTTGAGCCCTGGGGATGGGTTGTTGGTACCGGAATTTATCTAGATGATGTTCACAATGAAATCTCCCAGTTAAAAAAGAGGCTTGTTCTCGTATCACTTTTCATCATTCTTTTTGTAAGCGGGGTCCTTATTTACATTCTCAGAACCAGCCTGTTAGTTGAAAACAAGCGCCGCAGAGCCGAAGCAGACCTTAAAGAATCCCGCGAAAGATACAGAAGTCTTGTGGAAGCAAGTAAGGAGGGTACCCTTATGTCGCTGGACGGGAAAATCAGCTATGCCAATCCATATTTTCTGGATCTTTTTACTTACCAGCCAGCTGATTTGATCGGCAGGAGCCCGGAAGAATTATTTGATCCGGATACAAGCGAAATACTTGAAGCCTATCGGGATTTTATCAGTCAGGATGTGGGTTTCACACAACTTGAAGCCAAGTGGATTGGGAAAAATGGGTTTAAGCATCCTGTTCTATTAGCAATTTCAAGAATCTCAATAGCTGATAAAAAAGGGTGCATATTTATTGCAAGAGAGTTATCTGCACAACAAAAAATGGCCCGGCAAATAGATGACCTGGGAGAAGAATTACAAACCTCCCTGCTTTTCATGAATCAACCAGTCAGATTTGTAGCCCGCAGTCCACTGGCCTGCTCTATGAATGCCACAATTCGTACCTGTGCAGAGGAAATGTCGCGTAAAAATCAAAATGGAATATTAGTTCGTGGATCGAAAGGAGAATATCTTGGAATTGTTACTGATCATGATTTGCGACAAAGGGTGCTCGCCAGAGGAAAAGATTATAATGATCCTGTATACTCCATCATGTCTAGTCCAGTAGTAACCATTGCCGACAATGCCTTGCTTTTTGAAGCCCTTCTCAGCCTTCAGCACAATGATGTCACACACATTGCCATTACTGATCCCTCAGGTAAACTAACAGGACTAATCAGTTACGAGGAATTGTTGGAGATGCAACAGAATACAACTGCTTTCCTGATGAAGCAGATACAGCAGGCTGAGCACTCGGATGACCTGATCCAGTATAGCCGAAAAACAACCGGTATTGTAAAAGTGTTGGAGCAGAGTGGTGCTAAAACACGAAATATTACAAGGATCATTACAGCTGTCACAGATGCCCTCACTCAGCGATTTGTTGAATTGGCTATCAATGAAGCGGGTACACCTCCAGCTCCTTATGCCTTTATTTCACTGGGAAGCGAGGGTAGAGGTGAACAAACTCTAGCTACAGATCAGGATAATGCCATTATATATAAAAACAATTTGCCTGATAAGGAGAACCAAGTCAAGGACTATTTTCAAGCATTGGGACAAAAAGTTAATGATTGCTTAAACATGTCCGGTTACCACTACTGTAAGGGCAAAATCATGGCGGGTAATCCACGGTGGTGTCAGCCCCTTTCAAAGTGGAAACAGGATTTCAAGGACTGGATTAATAACGCTGAACCTGAGGCAGTTATGGATGCAAGTATATTTTTTGATTTCCGTATAGTTTGTGGAGATTCAACAATCACTAATGAGCTTCAACAATTTGTTGATAAGACAGTTCAGCACCAGCAGCCATTTTTCTACCAGATGGCAGACCAGACCCTTAAATTCAAAATTGGATCGGATTTATCAACACTTCTTAAAGTGGATCAGTTAAGCGAACAAAAAGTCTTTGACAGCAAGAGAATTATTTTCCCGGTAACCGCATTTGCTCGTTTATATGCCCTTCAGAACCAGATAAAAATCCGTAATACATTTGGACGCCTGCTACAACTGAAGCAATCCGGCATATTGTCGGATGAATTGTTCACCAGACTTTCTGATGGATATGACTTTCTGATGATGCTTCGGTTTAAGTCGCAGCTGCAAGCTATCGACCGGAACCAGGACATTACCAATCATGTGCCCATGGGTCTGCTATCTGACATGGACATAATACATCTTAAGAAGATTCTTGGTACTGTATCAGAGATACAAAGCAAAATAAGATTGGATTTCAATATTGGTAAATAAATTGATAATCAGCACTAGATTTATTTATCTTCATATCTATAATAATTTTGAAATGAAACAAAAACCTTACATACTTATAATCCTTATTATTTGCGGATTGATGGCCTGTCAGCCAAAAGCGGAACAGCCAAATATTGTTCTTATGATGGCAGATGACCTGGGTTGGGGAGATACTGGATTCAATGGGAATTCGCAGATCCGCACCCCAAATTTGGATAAAATGGCCGGTCGGGGTATGGTTTTTAAGCGTTTTTACTCTGCATCACCTGTATGTTCACCAACACGTGCCAGCTGTCTGACAGGCAGAAATCCATACCGGATGGGCATACCGACCGCCAATTCAGGTCATCTGCCAAAAAGTGAAACTACCCTGGCAGAGATTCTTAAGGAAGCAGGCTATGCAACAGGGCATTTTGGGAAATGGCATTTGGGGGCCTTCACCTCCAAGCTCCGGGATGCCAACCGGGGAAAACCGGGGGATACGAGTCATATAAGTATTCCAACGGATCATGGCTTTGACGAATTTTTCTCGACTGAATCCAAGGTACCTACATGGGATCCAATGACAAAGCCGGATTCTTTTAATACCGATCAGGAAGAAAGTCTTAGATTTGGCTGGACGGCACCTGTCCAGGAGGCGGACAGCCTTTTTTATGGTACTCGTTATTGGAAGGCAGAAGAAGAACCGGTATTCCATAATGTCCAGGGTGATGATTCCCGTGTAATAATGGACAGAGCTATCAACTTCATTGAAAGGTCTATTGGCAATTCCACACCTTTTTTCTCAGTAATTTGGTTCCATGCACCTCATCTCCCCGTTGTAGTTCCTGAAGAATATAAAAGAAATTTCTCTATACATTCCAATCCTGTTCAGTTGTATTATGGTACAATCCAAGCTCTGGATGAGCAAATTGGCCGCTTATGGAATACCCTTATCAGTAATGACGTCGATGGTCAGACTCTACTCTTTTTCTGCAGCGACAACGGCCCGGAGAACAGGACCCCAGGATCGGCGGGATCATTTCGTGGCAGGAAACGGGATCTTTACGAAGGAGGCATCAGGGTTCCGGCTTTTATAGTCTGGGCAGATAAAATCGAAGCTGGAACTAATACTGATTTCCCTGCATTTACAACAGATTACTTGCCCACCATTATTGACTTACTTAATCTACCCTACTCCGATCCTGGCCATGTTTTGGATGGAACAAGTTTGGACAAGGCAATATTCAGTAATGAGCCAATCAGGGAAAAGCCGCTGGGTTTTCTTTACCCAGGAAAGATGTCGTGGGTGACACATCAGTATAAACTTATTAGTAACGACAAAGGAATCACCTTTGAATTATATGATCTGATTAATGATCCTAAAGAATCAGATGACTTGATTGATCAATTACCTGAAGTGGCTGAAAAGATGAAAATTGATCTTGAGAACTGGAGGAAATCCTGTTTGGATGATCGGGAGACGGGGGAGGAATTATAAATTATAAATTACTACTGATGCGTTAGATGTTAGACACAATAAATTAGTGTAATATGAAGATAGACAAACAGTTAATACGCATTTTCTTGTTTTCATTGTTAGTCGGGTTCATCCTTTTTGGGTGTACAGGACAGGAAAAAAAGCCCAATGTTCTATTGATCTATTCTGATGATCAGGGATCTATCGACCTGAATTGTTATGGGGCAGAAGATCTTTTCACGCCAAATCTCGACCAATTAGCACAGGATGGGATACGCTTCACGCAGTTTTATGCCGGGTCTTCGGTTTGTTCACCATCCAGAGCTGCGTTGATGACCGGAATGAGTCCGCAAGCAGCAGGACTTCCTGGAAACACCTCCTCCCAACCCGGGCATCCGGGGATGCCCACTGATAGAATCACTATTGCTGAAGTATTGAAAGAAGCCGGTTATGCCACCGGTCATATTGGCAAATGGCATATGGGTTATAGTACTGATACGCGGCCATTGGCACAAGGGTTTGATTATTCTTTTGGGCACATGGGAGGTTGTATCGATAATTATTCGCATTACTTCTATTGGGCAGGCCCAAACCGGCACGACCTGTGGGAAAATGGCGAGGAAATATTTCGGGAAGGGAAATATTTTCCCGATTTGATGTGCAAAAAGGCCATTGACTTCTTTGAAGAGCACAGCCATGAACCTTTCTTTTTGTATTTCGCCATCAATCTGCCCCACTATCCACTTCAGCCGACTGACAAATGGCGAGAGTATTATAAGGATCTCCCCATGCCAAGAAGAGATTATGCCGGATTTATTTCAACCATAGATGAACGGATTGGCAAATTGCTAAAGGCTCTTGATAATCTTAGATTGCTGGAAAACACTATTATTATTTTTCAATCCGATCAGGGTCATTCCTGTGAAAGCAGAGCCTTTAATGGCGGTGGTAATGCCGGCCCATACAGGGGAGCCAAAGCTTCACTTTTTGAAGGAGGAATTCGAATCCCTGCTATCATCAGCTGGCCGGAAAAACTGCCGACCTCAATGGTAAATGATGTTGCCTCTATCAACTACGATTGGTTTCCCACTATTGCTGAATTGTGTGGGATAGAAAGTATTCCTGAGGCGGTGGAAGGTAAAAGCCTCTTACCTGTAATTCTGGATGATGCACCCTCCCAACATGAGGTGTTCCACTGGAAATTAGGCAAGCAATGGGCGGTGAGATCCGGTTCATGGAAACTCCTGGGTAATCCTTCTGACCCTTCAAAAAAATTCCCGCTTGACGGGGAAAACGACCAATTGTTTCTGGTAAACCTGGCGGAAGATATTGGAGAAGAGAACAATTTGATTAAACAGTATCCTGATATTGCCAACGAATTGATCAACAAACATCTGGAATGGGAATTCGGAAACCCTTCAGATATACCTGTCAGCTTACTATCAATTAAGAACTTGGAAAAGCCTTTATAATAATTTCTATTTGTAAATTAGAAGGAAATACAAAAATCTGAATTATGTCTGTTATCCCTCATCAACTTGACAAAATCGCTATTACTGTCAGATCCCATCGTTTGCTCGACCGCTTGCTCAATGAGAATCCTACTCTTAAGGAGATCATGGTAAACGCCAAAAACGAAACTGAAGCTCTGGTTGGTGTAAGAAACTGGGTTCTTGCTGAACTCAGGAATAACCCTGATGCATACTCTTATTATAAAAGAGAAGTTCAGGGCAGAAAAGCCTTTGAAAAGCTTAGCTGGAAGGATTATGCAGCTATCAGAATTCTTGATTATGTGGATAATGCCGGTCGTGAATTCGTTGACCAGAATCTTCGGGGGGAGCTGGCCATAAGTAACCCGATACACCTGATTTGGCTTGGTGTGACCTATGGGGCAGGAGGAGCAAAGCCCTCCTTTTTTGAAGATATGTTACAGGTATTTCGCCAATTTTCGGGACAAAATGATCGAGAGATCCCATCTAAAGAAAAGGTAGAAACATGGATGGATCGCTGGTGTTCAGGTTTAGATCCACGTATTATCAAACTCAGGGAAGAGAATCGTGAACGTATCCTAAAGCTAATTATCAGCAAGATTGATTCAGGAGAAATCAAGGATAAGAAGTTTTTCTTCACGACGGGTATGTCGCAGGAACAAAAGTACTTTCGCTGTCTGGAATGGTGGGATGATAAGCTTTTCCATCTTCGATTTGCCGTACGCTCACCGGAATTACTTAATGAGTTTTTAGGAAATTCTTTGGATCCGGACACCATGAAGGTTCTTTATGAAGCTAAGAAAAAGGGCATCACCTTTTTCATCAATCCATATTATCTTTCACTGATACACGTTCGGGTTCCTTATTTTGCTATTGGTGCTGATTTGGCGATCCGTTATTATGTAGTTTACTCACAACAGTTGGTTGATGAGTACGGTCATATTGTAGCCTGGGAAAAAGAAGACCAGGTAGAGCCCGGAAAACCCAATGCTGCCGGCTGGCTTTTACCTTCCACACACAACATTCATCGCCGGTATCCGGAAGTTGCCATCCTGATCCCGGATACAATGGGTCGGGCATGTGGTGGTTTATGTGCCTCTTGCCAACGTATGTATGATTTCCAGAGTGGACACCTGAATTTTAACCTTGATAAATTACAGCCCCGGGAAACCTGGGATAAAAAACTAACACGACTTATTAAGTATTTCGAGGATGATTCACAGTTGCGGGACATTCTTATTACCGGCGGTGATGCCTTAATGTCATCAGATAAATCCTTGGCTAAAATACTAGATAAAGTGTATGACATGGCCGTCAGAAAAGTTGAGGGCAACAAATCCAGACCGGATGGAGAAAAATATGCCGAAATGCTGAGAGTCAGGTTGGGCACAAGGTTACCAATATATTTACCACAACGTATTACTCCCGGCTTAGTGGAGATACTCAGTGCTTTCAAAGAAAAAGCCTCCACAATTGGAATTAAGCAGTTTATTATTCAAACACATTTTGAGTCGCCAATGGAGGTAACTCCGGAAGCCGGCAAAGCAATTAGTATGCTTAATTCCGCCGGATGGACTGTGACCAATCAACTGGTATTTACTGCAGCAGCCTCACGCCGGGGGCACTCCTCGAAATTGCGGGCAATTCTAAATGATATTGGAGTCCTCAACTATTATACCTTTAGTGTGAAAGGCTACATGGAGAACAATTTCAACTTTGCCACTAATGAACGGGCCGTACAGGAGCAGATTGAAGAAAAAGTGATTGGCAAGATTCCTGAGAAATATTACGAAGAAATAAAAAGCTTCCCTGAGGAAGCTGAGAACCTTGTGGAAAACATCAAGGCTCTAAAAGCCGAAGCAAATCTACCATTCCTCGCAACCGATCGTAATGTATTAAACTTGCCCGGAGTTGGCAAAAGCCTGTCGTTCAGGACAATTGGCATCACCCGTTATGGCCGAAGAATATTGGAATTTGAATATGATGCCACTCGCAAGCACAGCCCTATACTCCACGACATGGACAAAGTGATTATCATCGAATCCAAATCCATCAGGGAATACCTTCAACAATTGGAGGAACTCGGTGAAGATAGCTCCGAATACAAAAGTATATGGGGTTATTCCATGGGTGAAACAGAGCCCCGGCTTCCGATTTATGATTACCCCGAATACGATTTTGAGGTTTCCGGGAAATACAGTAATCTTGGAGTATAACAAGGGAGCATACTGCATCGCTATCAACAAGGGAGCATGCTCCCTTGTCATAGAAAGCTTGTTCCGGAAATACAAAACCATTAAAAAGCCAGCACAATGAAAAAACTCATCCTTCCCATAATATCTATAATTCTTTGCTTGGTATCCTGTGACCAATCCGGCAAACAAGGCAAACTAACTGACGCAAGTCTATACCATCAATATATACAGGCATATACATCCGGCGTAATCTCATCCAAAGAACCTATGAGGATACAGCTGACCAGGACTCCGGAATTTCTCTCCGTACAGGAGAAGGCAGGAGAAAAGCTGATTCGTTTCTCCCCTTCCATTTCCGGGGAAACACGCTGGCTGGATTCTCAAACCCTGGTGTTTATACCGGAAGATGCATGGGTTCCAGGGACACTTTATACGGCAACATTTCAATTAGCTGATCTCTGGAAGGTATCTAAAGAACTTCAGAGCTTCCATTTCGAATTCTCAATAGTAGAACAGGATTTTACTGTTTTTGAGCCTGGTCTGCAATTACTTGAAAGCACTGACGATTATTTGTACAGATATGAAGGCTGGATTCAGACTTCGGATGAAATGGATACCGAAGACCTGGCTGCCCTTTTTGAGGTGGATGCTCCTTTTGATAAGCCAGAAATCATGCTAGAACCTAGTGGACCAAATAGTTTCAATTACAGAATCGACAGTATTCCTGCCAAAGAGGATTCATACTCAATAAAGTTGAAATGGGATGGGCGAAAACAAAATATCGACCAAAAAGGAGAATTCGAACTTGAAGTGCCTGGGAAAGGCCAATTTACCATACTGGATGTAGCTGTTGACCAGGGTGACAGTCAGCGAATAACGATTTATTTTTCC
>JAUVKA010000340.1 GCA_030592205.1 Bacteroidota bacterium
CAGTAGTATCACTAAGTTCGAAAGGCTCAACTTCATATAAGATATTAAGTGCAGCCAGAGCTTGTGCGTAAGATCCAATTGATGGTTCTCCATGGCCCTGTAGTAGTCCAATTACCGGCTTATTCCTGACAGATATCTTTTTTATGGTTGATGATAAGGCATATTCCATTGCAGCACCTGGTTGCATGAAAGGTATAACTTCTGACTCTTCGCCTATAGAAACTACAGCTCCCAGGTAAACTTTCTGCTGTTTAGCCTGATCTTTTTCACGTACGGTAGCTATTACAGGTTGAATACCGGCTGCCATAGCAAGCTGCTCCTGTTCTTCACTGGCACTGGGATCAATAAATTCATATACCAACATGCCTTTCGACAGGTTAGCATATTCAATTAGCATTTCTTTGAAGTCTCTTTTCGTCTTGGTCATCTGAGCAGGGACATCTTCACTAAAGTAAGCTGAAACAGTAACCGGTTCATCCATGTTACGCAGGATATCCTTGGTAGCTTCACTCAGAGTGTATCGATTGTCCGCTGTAAAGTCCAAACGGAAAAAGAAGTTATCTGACAGAATATTAACCAGAATCAAAATGCCGGCCAGGATTAAAAGATATGATGTTGTTTTCTTCATAATCATTCGGATTATCGTATTAAAATTTTCTTCTGGTTAATGAGTACTCAGCACCTAAAAGACCAAGGGCCATAATTGAGAAGAAGTAAATCAGATCTTTGGAATCAATCACTCCCCTGGCAATAGACTCAAAATGAGTGCTTAAGCTCAAGTAATTAAGTATATTGCCTATAATTCCTGATGCATTTCCAGCAAGAATGCCAAAGAGGATATGGAAAAATATTCCAATCAACAATGCCAGAAGAAAACCAACTATTTGGTTTTTGGAAATTGAACTGGCAAACAAACCAACTGCAATATATGCGCCTGACATCAGAAGAAGTCCTAAATAGCCTGATATGACGGCTCCATGGTCGATATCACCGAGAGTGGAAACAGTGATATAGTAGGGTAGGGTAAATAATAGTGCAATTGCTATTAGTATCCAGCTGGAAAGGAATTTTCCTGCAACAATCTGCCAATCAGTGATTGGTTTTGTAAGTAGAAGTTCTATTGTGCCTGACCGGGTTTCTTCTGCTAACAGACCCATCGTCAGACCCGGGATAAAAAAGAATAGTGTCCAGTAGGCAATTCCAAAGAAAGATTGCAGACTGGCCTGTCCTACCATGAATACATCTGATCCTGAAATCCAGGTAAAAAACCCGCTAAATCCCAGAAAAGCAACTAGTAATATATATGCCATAAGTGAATTAAAGAATGACCTTAATTCTCTTTTAGTGAGGATCCAAATTTTTCTCATGCTTTAAGTTTTTAAGGTTCTGTTAATTCATTGTCAGTTCACGGAAAATATCTTCCAGCTTTGTTTCAACCGGTGTCATTTCCGTTAAAGGCCAGCCATTATCTACACACATGGAGAAAATTGCTCGTCTGGATGATTCATTAGCGCGACTTTGTATCTCAAAACGGTTGTTGCCATCTTTTTTGTCGACTAATTCAACAGAGCTGATAGCTTTGAGGGCATCAAAAACTTCATTCGAATCAGCATCTTCGATCGTAAGTATGATAATTTCTTGTCCTTTAGCCTGTTTTCTTAGTTCGTCTGCAGATCCGTCAGCAACAATTTTTCCCTTATTGATTATCAGGATTCTGTCGCAAGTTGCTTCAACTTCGGCAAGAATATGGGAGCTGAGAAGAACAGTTTTTTCCCGGCCAATGGTCTTGATCAATTCTCTGATCTCAATGATCTGGTTAGGATCCAACCCTGCAGTAGGTTCGTCAAGAATCAGGACATCCGGGTCGTGTATCAATGCCTGTGCAAGACCAACCCTTTGACGGTAACCTTTTGACAACTCACCGATCTTTTTATGCTTCTCTCCTTCAAGTCCACATATATTTACCATTTCAAGGATTCTGGCTTTGATAATAGATTTTTCAATCCCCTGAATTTCAGCAACGAATTTCAGGTAATCAATTACCGGCATTTCCGGGTAAAGAGGATTCTGTTCAGGGAGGTAGCCAATATTTTTCCTGACTTCTTCTGCTTGTTCTGCAACACTGAATTCACCTACCCGTATATTTCCTTTGGTGGGATTCAAGTAGGACGTAATCGCTTTCATTGTCGTGGTTTTCCCAGCACCATTGGGTCCTAGAAATCCGAGGACCTCACCTGTCCTGACTTTGAAAGAAATATCATCAACAGCGTGTTGTGAACCATAAATCTTTGTCAGATTCTCAACAATAATATCCATAATGAATAATTTATTTGTTTGATTTTTTTTGGAGTACAAAAGAAACAAACTCTAAGCTAAAAAGTGGCACACATTTAGCCTTGTTAACTACTGATAACAAAAATTAACACTATACGGGGAATTAGGGAGTTGGAAAAATGTTGGATATTAGATGGGTTTGTCCCCGTCCGGATCATCTCGTCTCACCATGAGTAACGGTAAACCGTAAAATCCTTTTCGTTTCAGGGCTTACCCGGTACCTTTCATCAATCCTATGACCAATCACCCAAACAATCCTATTGTCGGATGTTAGAAGCCAGATTCTTTCTTTTTCCAGAACTGATAGCTTGTTGTCGACAAAATAGTCACTAAGCTTTTTAAAGCCTGTCATTCCAAAAGGCTGAAAGTTGTCGCCTTTCTGCCATTTTCTAATAACCAGAGGAAAGGTGATTTTTAAGGCATCCAGCGATGCTGTATTTGGATCTTTAGAAATGGTAAATTGCTCGTTATCAATCCGGTCCCATTCAAGCTTAAGTGGATGGTCAAGCTTGCCTTCCGGGCTTATTAAAAGGTACTCATTTGTATCATCTTCCGAAATAGAAGACAGAAGCAAATGATCCCGGTCTTTTACTAATATATAATTGCCGCTTGAAAACATTCTTCCTGATTCGGAATCAAATGATTCAGAGATGACATGTATTTGACTGGTATTAAAACCATAAGTAGATAAAAACTTAAATAAAAACCATGATGGCTCAGGTAGTTTTTTGAGACCTTTGATTGATATTCTTGTTTCTGAATCCTTAATAAGAGTGAGCTCCTTTTCGATGCTCTTATAATAGTGATCAAGCATCACAGATGATTGTCTGAAATACTCAAAATTGTTCAGCAAAGTTTCAGAATACGAAGGATTTAGCCTATTGAACCTTGGCAGGATTTCATGGCGTAAATAGTTCCTTTTATAACTGATTTCCGAATTGCTGGAATCTTCACGATACGAGATATTCTCCAATTCACAATATTGAGAAATATCTTTCCTGCTCGCCCACAGTAAGGGACGGATAAGTTTGTTTGACTTTGGAGGAATACCTGTGATTCCGGATAAGCCTGTTCCTCTTGCCAGGTTTAGGTGAAAAGTTTCAATGCTGTCATCTGCATTATGCCCAATAGCAACACAAGTGTAGCCAAATGATTCAATGATCTCGGAGAACCAGTTGTATCTGAGATCGCGAGCAGCCATTTGGGTTGAGATACCTTTATTTTTAGAATATGCAATGGTGTCAAAGCGAATAGTATGAGTTTTGATCCCATATTTATCTCCAAGTCCCTCAACAAATTTCTCATCAAAATCCGACTCCTTACCCCTGAGCTGGAAATTACAATGCGCTATAGCACAGGAATAGGACGCCTTCTGAAGCAAATTCAGCAATACAACTGAATCTATCCCTCCGCTAACGGCTACCAGGAGTTTGTCATGATGAGAACATAATTCCTGTGATTGAATATATTTTTTCAGCTTTTGAAGCATACTAAGCATACAAAGTGCATGGAGTCAAAGCTATTAATAAGTGATCGGAAATCAATTATTTCCATAGATTTAGCAAGACCCTTCCTCTACTTTTCTTAGAGATCATTTTATCGAGATATGAATCCAGCTCGCCTAATCCTATTTCTATGGTGAAATGATCTGTATGTGCTAATCTCCATTCAGAGGCTAATAGAGACCATAATTTCTTTCTGATATGCATTGGTGTATCCTGTGTGGCAATACCTATCAGACTAATCCCCCGGATTATAAAAGGATATACTGATGTTGACAGCTCTCCTGATTGTACATTGCCTACACATATAACGTTTCCACCATATTTTGTTGCTTTAATAATTGTTGCAAGCGTATTATCTCCAACAGTATCAAATCCGCCTGCCCAGATAGGGCGGAGTAGGGCTTTGCCTGATGAATCATTGGTCATTTCGGAATCGATCACCTTTTTTGCTCCCAACTTCAGAAGTGAATCTGTATCCTCAGATAGTTTTGATACCGCAGCAATTACCTCGAACCCCAGATGAGCCAGCAGAGAAACGGCATAACTGCCCACTGCTCCTCTGGCTCCTGTTACAACTACCGGGCCATCATCCGGTTTTTGTCCTGCTTCCAACAGACTCATAACACCTTGTGCAGCGGTAAGTCCTGCTGTTCCAGCCACCATACTCTGTCTAAGAGACATGTTTTCCGGAAGAGGAATCACCCAGGCGGCCGGAACCCTGATATATTGGCCAAAACCGCCATCAGTATTCATACCCAGGTCATATGAAGTTACAAGCACCTCATCACCATAAGAGAATTCCTGATTATTACTTTGTTCAACAATGCCTGAGGCGTCAATGCCAGGAGTATGAGGATAATTGCGGGTAACCCCTGGATGTCCATAAGCTGAGAGAGCATCCTTATAGTTTAATCCCGAATATGCTAC
>JAUVKA010000120.1 GCA_030592205.1 Bacteroidota bacterium
GGAGGCGATAAAGCCTGGATAACATCACCCCTGCGGGGTAGGTTTTTCTTTTTGAGAACATCTCTCACAGCAAGCTGTGTGGCCGTTCTCAAAAAGAAAAAACCTGCAAGCAGGTAATTATCCAGGCTTTGCGGAGAAAGAGGGATTCGAACCCCCGGTGCCCCGAAAGGCACAACGGTTTTCGAGACCGCCCCGTTCAACCACTCCGGCATTTCTCCGAGCCCCAAAATTAACTATTTTTACCAAATGAAAATGATGCTACCATTAAGAATAATTATAAGCTACACCTTAATTATGTGTATCTCTTCAGTTGGGTATACTCAGGATACAACGGTAAAGATAGGTCTGGTGAAATATTCAGGAGGGGGAGACTGGTATGCCAATCCTACCTCCTTGCCAAACCTTATTAAGTTCTGCAATGAAAAAATGGGCACAAATATATCCCCCGAACCAGTAACAGTTGAACCTGGATCCAGAGATCTTTTCTTTTATCCTTTTATTCACCTTACGGGTCATGGGAATGTGGTTTTTTCAGATCAGGAAATTAACAACCTTAGAAATTACCTCATGGCCGGTGGCTTTTTACATATAGATGATAACTACGGCCTCGATCCTTTTATCCGAAGAGAAATGAATCGGGTTTTTCCTGAATTGGAATTCATTGAACTTCCTGTCTCCCATCAAATTTTTGACCGCCCCTATAAATTTCCTGAAGGTCTTCCTAAAATTCATGAACATGATCAAAAACGTCCCCAGGCTTTTGCATTATTTTGGGAAGGCAGAATGATATGCTTTTATTCCTTCGAAAGTGATATTGGCGATGGCTGGGAAGATCCGGAGGTCCATAATGATTCACAAGCAATAAGGCTAAAGGCTTTACAAATGGGGGCCAATCTGATTAACTACGTATTTACTGAAAGATAAGAGAAAAAAAAGGCCATCCCGAATTCAAGGCGGGACGGCCCTCTTTAGCTAGCGGTTATTGTTGCGAAGGAAGGTTTTATCTTCTTTATCATTCTTATTTCGATCAGCATTTTTTAAAGCTTGATTTAGAATCCATTCGATATGCCCATTCATACTCCTGAATTCATCAGCCGCCCACTTCTCCAAAGCAGCATGCATAACCGGATCCATTCTAAGCACAAATGATTTCTTCTTCATAAATGATTCGCTATCAGTGCTAATTTATAATTCCAAATACCCCACTTAACTCACGATTCATCATCTTTGATACTATTTTGATATCACAAATATAGAACATTAATTTCATTTCACAAACATTTTGCTATTTTTTTACATGTATTATGAAAGTAAAATGCAAGGGAAGTGACTGCAATTTGCTAGATTAGTGTATTATCGTAGTGCAACAGAGACACCAATTTTAATCGGCAGCTTGTTGGCAAAAAGACTCAGGGAGAGGTATTGGTCTTGAAATTTATAAGACATAAATAAACCGCCCCAGTAAATACAAGGGCGGTTTATTTCTGAATAACCCGAAGGTATTAATTCATGTACAAATCAAAAAACTTAAGGCACCGACAAGGAACAGCTTGATATGACCTGGCAAAATCCAGTATCCTCTTTATCGAATAATCCGATGGAGTACTCCCCATCCTCTGCTCTTCCTGAGAGAATAATGTCTCACTTTCTTCCATAATTGCATTCCATTCTTCCGACTCATCCTGGTAGCCATTTTCTGAATTGACAAAATTGAATTGAGTAAATTTTAATTTCATAGGCATCTGTTAATTAACGTTTGCTTTTAAAACGCATTTTTAAGATGCTTATTATCCGAATGGTAAAAAAACGGGAGTTTTATTCACCCATCTCTTTCTGAATTATGAAACCGTAAGATTCATCTTCTTTTCTTCTATCATCCTACGCATATTAATCAGAGCATATCTCATCCTACCCAATGCCGTATTAATACTCACTCCCGTTTGATCAGCAATCTCTTTAAAGCTCAGACCACAATAATGCCTTAAATGCACTACATTACGCTGATCATCAGGTAAGTGATCAACTAAAACACGAACATGCTGCATGATTTGATCATGCACAAGAATATCTTCAATATTATCATCAGCAAGACTCTTGGAATTCAAAAGATCATATTCCGAGTCATCATTCGATACCGTATTTTGGTATTTCTGCTTTCGGTAATAATCAATTACAAGGTTATGAGAGATACGTAATACCCATGACACGAATTTCCCCTTATCCTGATACTTCCCCTTACGCAATGACTTAATCACCTTGATAAAGGTATCCTGGAAAATATCTTCTGCCAATTGGGGATTTTTAACGATCAAAAGAATGTAGGTATACACTCTCTTTTTGTGCCGATTTATCAGTACTTCAAGACTGCTTTGATCACCGGCAATAAATTGCTTAACGAGAACTTGGTCCTCAAGGTTTTGAACTTTCAAAACTACCTCCTATTTTAATTATTCAGAAAGTAGAATATAGTCTATAAACAGTCCTCCTATTAAGTTTTATGTCTAAAAAGGTTCTTAATTACAACGCAAGTATAAAGAAAATATTTTAAACTCTAAACTTTTTTCTTTAAGCGCTAACAAAAAACCATTAATTTCACACACCAAAATATATAGCTTTCGAACAAATATCATGCCCAAATCAATAAAAATATCAGAAGATTGCATTGAAGTGTATCAGGCTAGGGTTCACAATCTTAAAGGAGTAGATGTAAGTCTTCCACGTGATAAATTTATCGTGATAACGGGATTATCTGGTTCAGGAAAATCATCTTTGGCTTTCGATACTCTTTATGCTGAAGGTCAAAGGCGCTATGTTGAAAGTTTGTCATCTTATGCCCGACAGTTCCTTGGCCGACTGGATAAACCTGATGTAGATCGTATAGCAGGGCTGCCTCCAGCAATTGCTATTCAGCAAAAGGTAAATACAAGAAATCCTCGTTCAACTGTAGGAACTTCTACAGAAATATACGATTACCTGAAGCTTCTTTATGCCAGAATTGGTGAATCTTTTTCTCCTGTTTCAGGGAAAAGAGTGGAAAAACACGATGTTAGTGATGTAGTTGACTACATCATGAACTTACCTGGAGGCACACAGCTTATGATACTAGCCCCACTCGCTATACACAAAGGTCGAAGTTTAAAAGAACAATTAGAAGTACTTGCTCAACAAGGATTTAGTCGAGTTGAAGAAAATGGTCAGGTTAAAAAAATCACGGAAATTCTTGATCCGGGTAATATGCTGTGCTCAAACTGTGACTTCAGTGTCCTGGTTGACAGGATTATAGTTGACACTGACGAAGACCTTCCTCCCCGCCTCGCCGATTCAATCCAAACAGCCTTTTATGAAGGAAAGGGTGAATGCACGATAAAGATCATATCAGATAATGAGATAACAGTAAGCTCATTTACAGATCGGTTTGAAGCTGATGGAATAATTTTCGAAATTCCATCTGTTCACATGTTCAGCTTTAATAATCCTGTAGGTGCTTGTCCACGTTGTGAGGGATTTGGTAATACGATTGGGATAGATGAGGGACTGGTTGTTCCGAATAAAAATCTGTCTGTTTATGATGATGCCATAGTTTGTTGGAAAGGGGAAAAAATGAGCTTATGGAAAGAAAGTTTGATTTCATCGGCCTCCAAATTTGATTTCCCTATACATAAGCCTTATTATCAGCTTAGTGATGAAAACCGAAGACTGATTTGGACTGGGAATGATCATTTTGATGGGCTTGATGCTTTCTTTCAGCATCTTGAGGAAAAATCCTACAAAATCCAGTATCGTGTGATGTTGGCAAGGTATCGGGGAAAAACTATTTGTCCCGAATGCAGTGGTCTGAGGTTAAAAAAGGAAGCCACATGGGTAAAGGTAGCAGGCCAATCGATTACAGATCTGATAAACATGCCTGTTTCCAGCTTAAAAAACTTCTTTGACAACATTGTCCTTCCTGAATATGAGATGTCAGTTGCCAGCAGGCTCTTAACGGAGATATCCAACAGGATCAACTACCTGGTGGATGTAGGCTTAGGGTACCTCACTCTTAACCGTACATCAAATACTCTATCGGGTGGTGAATCCCAAAGGATAAACCTGGCCAGTTCTCTTGGGAGCAGCCTTGTTGGATCACTGTACATACTTGATGAGCCC
Organism: Bacteroidota bacterium; assembly: GCA_030592205.1. Lineage (GTDB taxonomy): Bacteria > Bacteroidota > Bacteroidia > Bacteroidales > UBA12481 > JAUVKA01. Next base: position 4,147 of record JAUVKA010000120.1, read on the forward strand.
AGTATCGGACTTCATGCGAAAGATACTGCCAGACTTATCGGAGTTCTAAAAAAGCTTCAAGAACTTGGAAACACAGTTTTGGTGGTTGAGCATGACGAGGATCTGATCCGGGCAGCTGATTACATTATTGATATGGGCCCCAAAGCTGGAAGATTGGGAGGAGAAGTAGTTTACCAGGGCGACCTAAGTTCCATGCCTCCTGATTTGAACTCATTAACAGCACGTTACCTGAATAAAACCGAGTTAATTCAAATACCGGAAATCCGAAGACCATGGAATCATTACCTTCAATTAAAAGGTGCTAGCGAGAATAATCTTAAAAATCTTGATATTAAATTCCCTTTAGAAGTTTTTACGGTCGTAACAGGGGTCAGCGGATCCGGAAAATCTTCATTGGTAAATAAAACCCTGTTTGCTGCTATGGCCAAAAACCTGGGTGGATATTCTGGGCAAACAGGCCAACACGGTACTCTTACTGGAGACATTCACCTTATCCATCAGGTAGAAATGATTGACCAGAATCCTATAGGACGAAGTTCCAGATCAAATCCGGTTACCTACATAAAAGCCTATGATGAGATCAGAAAGCTATATTCAGAACAAGCATATTCGAAAATCAATGGGTACAAACCAGCTCATTTCTCTTTTAATGTTGATGGAGGAAGGTGTGATGAATGCCAGGGTGAAGGTGAAATTAAGGTAGAAATGCAGTTCATGGCAGATGTGTATCTGGTATGTGATCATTGCCATGGAAAAAGATTTAAAGATGATATTCTTGACGTTAGATTCCAAGGGAAAAACATTTATGATATTTTGGATATGACCGTGGAAGAAGCCATTGAGTTCTTCAAGGATCCAAAGGATAGCTATTCCAGGAAAATCACACAGAAACTTATGCGTCTGTCTAACGTGGGATTGTGATATATTAAATTTGGACAATCATCAAGCACCCTCAGTGGTGGTGAGAGCCAGCGTGTTAAACTTGCATCTTTTCTAAGCAAAGGGAATGATCCCGGACGTACTTTGTTTATTTTTGATGAGCCTACTACCGGACTTCATTTTCACGACATAAAAATTCTATTATCCGCATTTAATGCTCTACTTGATAGGGGACATACCATTATTGTGATCGAACATAATCCAGAGGTCATTAAATCAGCCGATTGGATAATCGATCTCGGACCGGGAGGTGGCCAGGAAGGTGGATTTATTGTTTATGAAGGTACACCTGATGGCATTATTACCAGTAAAAAATCCTATACAGGACATTATCTAAAAAGTCATTTTGATGGAAAGCAAAAACCAAAAGGGAAACATGAAAAACAATATTAGAGATGGCATTTTTGAGAGCTTACCAGGCAAAGATCTTAAAAAAGCCAGATCAGCAATAAACAGGATCAGAAAAGAAGGTAAACTTGAAGATATCCCTGAAATCATTAATGCTTTCAGGATGCAGGAACAAGAAATAATCCATAAAGAAATTTATAGATTGCTTTGTGATATTCAACTTGAAGGCTCAGCTTTTCTTCTTATTGAAGCAATTATGGATCCACAAAACGAAAAAATCCTGCATGAATTATTAAGTATTTGCTGGGAAAGCAAGCAAGATTTCACAGAATATCTTAACACATTTGTTTCCATATTCCTCAAGTCAGATTATAGAGCCAGCCTTGAAGCATTCACCATTATCGAGAAAATATTCCTGGACTATGACATTCCAAAGAATAAACTGCAAACCACAATTGAGGTAATAAAAACTAGTTATCCAGATCTAATACAAGACAAAAAAGAATTGGCCCACATTCTCTTGGATGCTCTTAATAATCAAAAGGGTTAATAAACTTTTCAGTAGCTTTTATCCACAAATAAAAGACTTACCAAATTTTCAGCTTAATCTCTGTTTGAGAAATAGCGCATGAACTGAGATCTTTCCCAGATACCAGGATCTTTGTGATTGCGATAACTCATTTTTCCACGCATCATGTCAACGGATTCCATATTCCTGGAATCCATCCAGGTTTCCAAATCCCCTATCATTTGAGTAAGATGGTCAACTCCGTTCTTATACAGGACAGAGCAAACCTGAACAGTGCTTGCTCCAGCCAGAAGGAGTTTAACTATAGCCTTATAATCATGAACACCTGTTGATGCAGACAACTGAATATCTTTCTGTCGGTCAGAAACCAGGCTGATCCATCGTAGAGTTTGTCGCAGATCAGAAGGAGAACTGAACACTTCTGCTGATGTCATTTTCATCTCCTCAATATTGATATCCGGTTCATACAAACGATTAAACATCACTACAGCATTTGCTCCGATAGCATATAGTTTGTTTACCATATAAAGGATATTGGTAAAATAGCTCGACATTTTTATAATCAGGGGAATATCTATCGTATTCCTAACCTTTTCAACCAGTTTAAAATATTGTTCTTCATATACAGTAGAACTATTACCGTCCACCGGAAGGATAAATATATTGAGCTCCAGCCCATCAGCTCCCGCTGCTTGCATTTTGGACGCAAAACCGATCCAATCAGTGTCGGACACGCAATTGATGCTGGCAAATATTGGAATATTAACCTCCTTTTTCACGTTCTCAATAAGATCCAGGTACTGATCTACAGAATTGCTCCTGGAGTAATTAAGAATGTAATCTGCAGCTTCAGGATAAGCATTGTCAGTCATCATTCTGCCAGCCTCATGATTAATCTGCTCTTCGAATAAAGATTTCAATACAACTGCCCCGGCCCCAGCCGCTTCAATTTTCTTGATTTTCGCTACCGAATCTACCAGACCCGAACTGCTTACAATAATTGGATTTCGGAGCTTAAGCCCTGCATATAAAGTTGTTAGGTCTGCCATTCTAATGAGATTTTGTATTGGTAAAAGTAGGGAACAATGTACTGGATTTATTCATTAATTTCAATCTAAATAATCAGTGTCTTGCTCCAAATATAAGGGATCCAACACGGATCATGGTACTCCCCTCCCCGACAGCAATTCTGTAATCGCCTGACATACCCATGGATAATTCTGTAAAATGGGGAAGTGACTTTTTATACCGGGAACTAACTTGCTTAAATAATTGTCTGAGCATTTGAAACTCCTGTCTGATCTGGGATTCGTCATCGCTTAGGCTGGCCATTCCCATAAGACCACAAATTCTCACATACTCTAATTCCTTGATATTCACATCCTCAAGCAAACTAATCAGTTCTTCCTCAGATAATCCAAATTTTGTTTCTTCAACAGCAATGTGAATCTGAAGCAGACAAGGAATCACCCGCTTATGCTTTCCTGCCTGTTTGTTGATTTCAAGAAGAAGTTTCTTTGAGTCCACAGCATGGATCATATCAATGAATGGAGCCATGTATTTGACCTTGTTGGTTTGGAGATGGCCAATATAATGCCATTCAATATCAGGTGGTAAAAGGGCATGTTTTTCTACCATTTCCTGAACCTTATTTTCTCCAAATACCTTTTGTCCTTCCCGATAAGCTGAAAGTATGGTTTCCACACTTTTGGTTTTCGAAACCGCCACCAGCTTTACCGATTCCGGAATTTCCAATCTGATAGTTTTTAGTCGATCTGCGATATTCATGAATTACAATTATCTTATTATAAAATTAAAGTACAAACTTATTCAAATTTACTTAGTGAGAATAAATATGCAAGAGGGCACAGTATATTGATATCCTTCTTAATTCAGAGCGAATTATGGGATAGGTTTAATCCGAAAAATATATCCAGTACCTCGAACTGTATCAATTGAAACGGATTTTTCCTTTTGTAGATATTTTCTCAAACGGCTGACAAAAACATCCATGCTGCGACCGAGGAAGTAATCATTTTCTCCCCACAGTTCGATCAGGATATCTTCACGCTTCACTAGTTTATTCTGGCGCTCAAGAAAGTATCGTAAAAGCATTCCTTCTTTCATGGTGAGCTTATGGCTATCATACTGCCCCTTAAGAACCAATTCTTCAAAGGAAAATTCGTATTGTCCAATTTGTGTGTTTTCTGCAATTGACACACTCGATCTTTTCAAAATATTTCTAATACGGAGTACTAGTTCATCAACATCGAAAGGTTTGCATATGTAATCATCTGCCCCTATTTTCAAACCTTTTATTCTGTCCTCTTTCAAGCTTTTGGCCGTAAGAAAAAGGAATGGAATATCAGGATTTCTATTCTTAATCTTAATTGCAACTTCATACCCGTCCATTTTTGGCATCATAACATCCAGAACACATATATCCGCCGGTCGATCCTGGAACGATTCCCAAGCCTCTTCCCCATCACGTGTAAGAATCACTTCAAAACCCTGCATACTCAGATACTGCGACAATATATTTCCAAGGTCGGTATCATCCTCAGCGAGTAGAATTCTCTTTTCAGTCATGGTATGGAATTTTTAGAGTGAAAGTACTACCAGAGTTTATCTTACTCTTCAGAAAGACCTCCCCGTCATGGGCCTCAATAATTTGCTTTACATAGAAAAGACCGAGCCCCAAGCCTTTGACTTTATGGATATTACCCGTATGTATCCGGTAAAATTTATCGAATATATGCTTTTGTTGATCTTTCGGAATCCCAATGCCATTATCCCTGATCTCAATAGTAATATTTTGATCCTTTACCACTCTCAAGCCGATCTTGGGATCACTATTATTATACTTTGCCCCATTAACCAGAAGATTGTGGATAGCCATAGTCATCTGGGTTTCATCCCAAAACACATTCAAACCATCAATCCCTTCGTAATCCTCTGTTAAAGTTAATTTTTTGTCTTTGCACTCCCATCTGAATGCCTCGGCCAGGGCCTGCAAATTGGGTTTTAACTCGAATTTCTTCTTATCGAGTTCAAACTGTCCTTTCTCCCACATACTGACTTCCAGTAAATGGTTGATCTGTTTGGAAAGGTATTTATTCTGTCGACCAATCATCTGGGCCATGGAAGCTACCTTCTCCTTATCCTCAAGTATTGTATGACTTGCCAAAGTTTTTGTTGCGATAGCAATTGTTGACAAAGGAGTTTTCAGCTCATGTGTCATATTATTAATAAAATCGGTCTTCAATTGCGACAAACGTCTCTCTTCCAGCATATTTCGCAGAGTTATTATAAATACAAATGCCACAACCATTAAAGCAAAAGCCATAATAACTAAGATCCCAACCATTTGCCCAATAACTATCCTTTTCTTATGTACAAAATCAACATAGCTGTCGAATGTTATTCTAAAATATGAACCCTCGTATGAATTACTATTTACAAGAATTGCCTCATTAGGAATACCAAGAGTATCTGCATAATGCCAAACTTCATCCACCTTCTCATCGTAAATATTTAAGGTATCCAAATAAGAAAAAAAACTAAGTTCAGAAATTTTAAAATGAGTTTTAAACTCAGTATAAATCTCCTCTTTCTCCAGAAGTTTGGAAATCACCTTTTCCAATCCCTGTTCCTTGATAAGTCGCCTATATATCTTATTAAATGATACTTGACGAAAAGGAAGAATTAGAGATTCATCTTCTAAATCATTATACGTACCCAACAATGCATAAGCATCA
>JAUVKA010000160.1 GCA_030592205.1 Bacteroidota bacterium
CCTCGGTGCAGTTATCCTGACATTGGTAGCCATATTGGCATTACCTGAGGCTGGAGTAGATTCACTGGCTGAGTTGAAGGCCAGGTTAAAACCTGGTCAGCTAAACATGTTACACACTAGAGAAAGTTTGAAAGCCCTTGGTGAAGGAGGGTTTGAATCCGGATTAACCTGGTATGCATGTTTGCTCGGTTATCCCATTCTGGGTTTATGGTATTGGTGTTCCGATCAAACAATTGTACAAAGGGTTTTAGGAGCCAAAACCCAAAAGGATGCACAACTGGGCCCAATCTTTGCCGGATTTTTGAAAATATTACCAGTCTTCATGCTGGTCCTCCCGGGGGTTTTAGCTTATGTTCTTTTCAAGGATAAAATTGGGGCAGACGCTAACCAAACACTTCCGGTTTTAATCACAGAGCTTCTCCCCGTAGGACTTCGGGGTTTAATGGCAGCCACCTTACTAGCTGCCTTGATGAGTACCATTGCTGCAGCTCTGAATAGTTCTGCTACTCTATTTGCCTTCGATGTTGTAAAAAGGATCAATCCTAAAACTTCAGATAAAAAGCAAGTCAGTGCCGGACGATGGGCTGCATTGGTAGTAATGATCCTTGCTATGATCTGGTCAACACAGGGGGATAAATTCTCAAGCATCTTTGAAGCTATTAACAAAATAGCCTCTGCAATTGCTCCCCCTGTTGCAGTAGTATTCCTTTTCGGTGTCTTTTCTAAACGAGGAACAAACAGAGCTGCAATCGTCACTCTAATTTCAGGATTAGTCCTTGGAATTACTGCTTTTTGTTTTGATTTTGCTCCCATAAGCGGCAAAATGTATTTGACCCATGAGTTGCATATTCCATTTATGATGCAGGCCTGGTGGCTCTTCGTAATTTGCAGCTTTATATACTTTGGTGTCAGCGCATTCACCCAAGCATCACCTAAAGATAATTTAGAGAAATATACCTGGAAGAATCCAATGGCTGTTCTTACAACAGGTAAATTTGATGGGCTCAGAGATCCTAGATTATGGGCACTTATATTAGTGATAGTTTTAATAATTTTATACATGATATTCTAATCCTGAACCTGACAAATCATGAAGCAAGCTATCATGTACCAACCTGGTCAAATTGAAATTAGGGAGATTCCTGATTTAAAAGCCAGTAATTTGAAAGATGATGAGGTCCTACTACATATCAAGCGTATCGGGGTCTGCGGCAGCGATATCCATGTATTCCATGGTGAACATCCTGCTACACCTTTTCCCGTAGTTCAGGGACATGAGTATTCGGGCTTAGTTGTGGCGGTTGGCTCAGGTGTTAGTATTGCCAGGCCAGGAATGAAAGCTACGGCCCGCCCTCAATTAACATGTGGAAAATGCGGCCCTTGTAAAAGAGGACAATACAATGCTTGTCAAGAACTTAGAGTTCAAGGATTCCAGGCCCCCGGAGTAGCTCAGGATCTATTTATTATTCCTGAAGACCGGCTTATCATTCTTGATGATGAAATGAGTTATGAGCAGGGAGCAATGGTTGAACCTACTGCTGTTGGAGCCCACTCAACCCGAAGAGCATCTGATTTAAACGGAAAGAACGTGGTTGTTTCCGGAGCCGGAACCATAGGGAACCTGGTGGCCCAGTTCGCGATAGCAAGAGGCGCTAAAAATGTTCTGATAACTGATGTTAGTGATTTTCGCTTGACAAAAGCGAAAGAATGTGGAATTGAAAATGTGTTGAATGTTGCCAAAGAATCATTCGAAAACGGTATCAAGCGTATTTTCGGTGATAATGGTTTTCAAACAGGCTTTGAGGCAGCAGGTGTTCAGGAATCTTTAGATGTATTAATCGCCAATGTAGAAAAGGGAGGTGAGGTAATTATTCTCGGTGTTTATGCTCAGAACCCCAAAATTAATATGTATTTTCTTGGAGAACATGAGTTAAACGTTTTCGGATCAATGATGTATCTGCATGAGGATTATCTCGAAGCAGCAAAATTGATATCAACTGGCGAAATTACTGTCAAGCCATTAATTTCCAAGCATTTTCCATTTAACAAATACATTGATGCATATAAGTATATTGAGAAGATGGCCGACCAAACAATGAAGATAATCATCGATGTAAATGACTAAGCCAGGAATAAAATATAGAATGGCTGGAATAGGAGAGATATTATGGGATCTTCTTCCGGACGGGAAACAACTTGGTGGTTCACCCATGAACGTTGTTTACCACTGTCAGGCAGCCGGGATAAAATCTGTTGTCGTAAGTGCTGTTGGATCTGATCCTTTGGGAAATGAGATTATTGAAAAAGTCAGGCGGATTGGTAATTCCACTGAGTACATTCAAATATGTACCGACCGCCCAACCGGAACTGTTTCTGTTCTCTTAAACCAAGGCATCCCCGACTTCACTATCCATAAGAATGTTGCCTGGGATCAAATTAAATGGAATGACTCCCTTAAGGAACTAGCAGGAAATCTGGATGCTGTGGCGTTTGGCAGTCTGTCCCAAAGAGATGAAATTTCCCGCACAACCATAAAAAAATTCCTAAGTCATATGCGACCGGATAGCATTAGGGTTTTTGATATTAACCTCAGACAGGATTATCATTCGAAGAAACTGGTTTCTGAAGCACTGGAGATGGCAACAATTCTAAAGATTAATGATGAAGAAATGCCTGTCCTTTCTGCTTATCAAAATCTTGAAGGATCTGTTTACGATCAGATCAAGGAAATAATAGGATTATATAAACTTGATCTTGTGGCCTTCACCAAAGGAGGAATGGGCAGTATACTTTATTCCCATGAATTGATTTCAGAAATGCCTGCTACAAAAGTAAAAATACAGGATACTGTTGGGGCTGGAGATACATTTACAGGAGTTTTAATAGCCGGATTATTACAGGGAAAGCCACTGGAGGAAATCCACCAGGAGGCCGCCAATCTGGCCGCCTGGGTTTGCACCAAAGAAGGAGGCACGCCCCCTTACAAGGCTTAAGGCGTGAGGCGTGAGGCTTAAGTAAAAGTATAAGAAATTAGTCATGAGTTTTAAAGTTAAATGCAAATAACAGCTTGCCCCGATTTTAATCAGGGAGTAACGAGTAACAAATAACTGAATAACGGAATAAGCGAATCATATGAAAGCCTTTAATTTCCATCAAACAACCAAGATCATCTTTGGATCTGGCAAGATTTCTGAACTACCTGAGATTGCAAAAACTTATGGGAACAAGATTCTCCTGGTAACAACTCCTGCGAAGGGTCCTGATCTGGAAGAACAATATAAACGAGTTTTAAATCTTCTAACATATAGTGGCTTAGAAGTGACCCATTTCGATGGTGTTATTCCAAACCCTACAGTAGCATCCATATCTGCTGGTGCGCAGATGGCCAAACAATATGATGTTGATCTGATTATTGGACTGGGAGGGGGATCAAGCATGGATTCAGCAAAAGCGATTTCTGTTGAAGCTACTCATCCTGGATCTTCATGGGATTATCTCTTTTACAAGGATCAACCTGATCCATCCAAATTATTACCGGTAATTGCGGTTTCAACTACCTCGGGAACAGGTTCTCAAGTTACGCAAGTGGCTGTGGTTACTAATCCTAATGTCAGAGACAAATCTGCCTTATACAATAATATTCTTTACCCCCAGGTCTGCATTATTGACCCGGAATTAATGAAAACCGTTCCCAGGTTCGTTACAGCCTGTACCGGGTTTGATGTATTTTGCCATGCTTTTGAAAGCCTTATTCATCCTGCAAATAGTGCTTATGTTAATATGATGGCCTGGCAAGCGATTACTTTAGTAGTAGAATATCTCCCTCAACTTCTGAACGAACTGGATAATCTGAAAGCCAGAGAAAAAATGGCTTGGGCAGATACCATGGCAGGCCTGTGCATTGCCAATGCAGGTGTTACACTTCCTCACGGTATGGGAATGGCCATTGGAGGAATGTACCCTCATGTTGCCCACGGAGAAGCTCTGGCAATCCTTTATCCTGCTTTTGCCGAATTCACGCAATCCTCTGATATTCATAAATTTGCCAAACTGGCCAGAATTCTAAATCCAAAATTGAATGATTTATCAGACGAAAATGCAGCAGCACAATCGACGGCTGAAATCACCAAATTCCTGAAAACTGTCGGACTGAACATCAAGCTTAGTGATGTTAGAGTACCGGAAGAAGAACTCGAAGCTCTTGCCAAACAATGCATGGTTCTACCTGATTATAAGGGTAATCCCAGAGTAGCAACAGCTGAGGAGATGCTGGAGCTGTTGAGGAAGAGTTTTTAGATTAACGGGTTGCGGGTTGCGGGTTGCGGGATAGGTTGCGGGATAGGTTGCGTAGTTGTGCGTCCTATTGCTTCAATTTCCCTATATTTATATCCAAGTATCCAAACTATGCACACGCCCAACATTTCCCAAATTAAGTATTGTTTGTGGCTATTAAAAAGCAATTATTGGATATATAGACTTTTTGAATAATGTGATTGATGGATTGAAACTATCTGAAAGCTTAGAATTGGCACTATTATAAAACATATCCTGGACAAAGATGAAGAGATTGCTTCTTTTTGGTGCCGGAAAAATCGGGAGGTCCTTTATAGGACAATTATTTGCCAGGGCGGATTATGAAATAGTCTTTGTAGATATTGATCCTCAGCTTGTTGATTCACTCAATAAAGCAGGATCCTATAAGATAATTACCCTGGATAATAATCATCCCGGGAAGGAGGGTGAGTATATTGTTAAGAATGTTTCAGCAATACACCTGTCTGACAAGGCAAAAATCATTGAATGTATCGTAAAGGCTGACATTCTTGCTCTCTCAGTAGGAAAGCAGGGACTACTTGGTTTATCAGAGCTGCTTGCTAAAGGAATTCAAGAGAGATATAGAATTAGAAAAGATAATCCTGTTGATATTATTTTAGCTGAAAACGTAAGAGATACAGCTGATTTGCTTCTGGGAGAATTGAACAAATGGCTGATTGATCTACCTGTGAATGAGTATATTGGATTGGTAGAAACAAGTATTGGCAAAATGGTGCCAATCATGACAGAAGAGCAACTTAGTCAGGATCCACTCTCAGTTTTTGCTGAATCTTATAACACACTGATTGTTGATGCCCTGGGTTTTAGAAATGTTATACCGGATGTAAAAGGACTGGCTCCCAAAAAGAATATGAAAGCATGGGTTGACAGGAAGATTTTCATACACAATCTGGGACATGCATCACTGGCATATCATGCTAAATTATTTAAGCCTGAGCTCATTTATACATGGGAGGCTCTTGAGATAGATCAGCTGCGAGAAATAGCCAGAAGAACCATGATTCAATCCAAGGAGATTCTAATGGCTCTTTATCCTGATGAATTTACTCATAGCCAATTAATTGACCATATTGATGATCTATTGGATAGATTTTCGAACAGGGCCTTAGGTGATACTATTTACCGGGTAGGATGTGATCTTTCACGAAAGTTAAGCAGGGATGACAGGCTGATGGTGCCCATTCTTACTGCTATCAAATTGGACAAAGACTATTCACTCATATTAGAAGCCTGGGTAAAAGGATGTTTTTTTAATGCCACAGACAGAGAAGGAAAGAGAACCCGGATGGATGAGGAATTTAGAATGAAATATGCAGATAAGCCCTCGCTCGTTCTCAGCAATCATTGCAAATTTGATCGGGAAGAATATTCAATGCTTTATGAGGAAGTGCATGAAATTTGCTTCTTGTATAATTTATAGTAGGGTTCAATCATCTTCCTTTTCTCGCCATAGCTTTCTTCCTCATACATTCCACCCATATAAAAGCAAGAAGTACCTCCTGAGATAATCCCCCAGATAGATGCTTCTGTTAAATCCGGAGATGAAATTCCACCTTGAATCTGCGATACTAATGACGCAATTACTCCACCGACGAAATTATCGCCACAGCCTGTTGTATCACCAGAATATGCTTTCCCTTGCTTCAGTTCTTCAGTAACAGCAGTAGAAATAGGCATTTCTGCATAATCAAGAGGCTTGAACATACTCCCTTTTGAAAATAGAATAACACTATCTGTTCCTCTGGTAATTATCACAGCACCTGTTCCTTTATCACGAAAGAACTGCATTGCATTATTAATATCAGACTTGCCACTCAGGCGAAGAGCTTCTTCGAGATCCATCAATAAAAGATCAATATTGCCATAACTATCATCACTTCTTCCGAGTGGCCATTTTGAGTCTGGCTTTGCCTTTTCGTTCCTAAAATCATAAACAGTATTGACTATTGTTATACAACCCTTCGATTTTGCTTTTTCAAGTAATTCAGTTAAGCTGTCATGAATTAATGGGACCAAAGCCGTTCCTCCAAAAACCACAATGTCAGAAGCGAAAAAATCTTCATCCAGTTTTTCAGGTGAATAATTCCAGGCAGCACCAATAGAATTAATGAAAATCCGTTCTCCACAATTATTATAGGATGGATCAGAAAGCACTAATGTTGAGGGGGTTTCATTATCCAGGATGATGTAGTTATGTGATATAACAGATGTTTTATCTAAAAGAGATTTTATTAAACTACCATTGTTATCATCTCCTCTGCCGCCATAGAAATTATACTCACAATCTTTATTGGCAGATAGTTGAGCGGCATGAATAATGGAAACAACTCCAGGTCCGCCAATATTAATTTTATCAGGGATCCTATCTGAGATTATTTCCTTGATGGTGGTATCAAATTCTTTCCCCTCAAATTTCTCAAACTCCTCTTTAAAAACCAGACGACCGGGAGTTAGTCCTCCATCTCCTTTAGTTTTAGATAGATGAGATTGAAAACTCTGTGCTTCAAACGAAGCATTATTATATAAACTGTCAACCAGGCTACATCCAACTCCTGAAACAATAATTCTATTCGTCATTTCTAAATATAGTTTTTATAGTCGGATGCCAATAAATGTAAGGGTTCTTCATCTTCAATGATATCGGGAAATCTCCCGACCTTGTCGAAAAAACGATTATCAGAACTGTCATCGTTAACGGCACTCACTTCTCCAACAAGGACTTTTCCCTTTCCCTCTTCTCCATAAAATCTATGGTACAGCCCCTGCACCAGGCATATACTTTCTCCTGGTTGAAGGATCACCCTCCCACCTGCAGAAATAGTACGGCAAATGCCGTCAATCTTTACTTCAAAATCTTCCTGTGAATAATCCTCATTTTCATCTGATTCACATAGATCAATAACCAGGTTTCCTCCTCCACGATTGATAATATCTTCCATTTTACTCCAGTGAAAATGCATTGGAGTTTCCTGCATTTCTTCAACAATCATTATCTTTTCAGCATATGTTTTTTTATCCCTTAGCGGGTTTCCATTTCTAAGAGTAAATAATATTAATCCCTTATTATGAAAATCATTCATCCCAAAATCAGTTAGATCCCATCCATGCATATTTTCTACAATTTCTTTACATGTTTCATACTTACCTTTCCAATCTTTAGGCTTCCAAAATGCCCAGGGGGGTAGTTTGAAATTCATCTCATTAAGAAATTCAATTGAACTGATGATCAGTTGATTAATTTCACTTCGTTTCATCTCATTATAATATTAATTTATTTTGTATTCGATGCAGCTCGCCAAGTAATATTCCTCATGTGTGAAACTTATTCTCATGGCTCGGTTCATCTTATTATAATCCTTATTTATTTACTATGTGGAACAATGGTATTGTTAAATTCTCCAACAAATTTACTTCATTAATTTGGGTTTATAAGAGATTGCTGATGGAGGCGAGTCTTCCCTTTTGCTTCCCCATTGTTTATTTGCCTGACTTCCCATAATCAGTTTTAAAGTTCCTCCATTAAGTATATCATTATGAGTAAACCATGGTTTATTTAGTGGCTTCTCATTTGCAATTCTTTATTAATACACGTTAAAACTTATAGTGTTTTCATCAATCCAGCTTACCATTCCATCAGAATGTGCTTCCTGAACATAAACTAAAAGGAATAGTATCAATGCGAAGAAAGTTCTCATGATTAATGGTAAGTTACTCAGAAAAGGTTGTGGATGACTGATAGCACAAGATTTTCTTTTGTTTTTCATAAATTTATATTCATTAAAATATGAAGGAATTATGAAAACACGATTAATTCTCTTTATCCTCATTATACTGAATGGAGGTTTTGTATCTCCACTTTTTAGCCAGAATAAATACGAAAAGCAAAGAACCAATATGGTTAA
>JAUVKA010000082.1 GCA_030592205.1 Bacteroidota bacterium
AATCCCATAGATTCTAATATAAGCCTGCGAAGGGATACCTTGCGTATTGCTAATACAAAGGATTCCCTGATATGAGCTATTATCTGCCTGGTACTGTGCTTATGTGTATTATCACCGTCAAGTTCTTTTGGGTATGTGGCCAGGTTAATGATATTCAATAGATAGGGGATTATTGAAAAAAAGAAGATGTATACATAGGTTCTGGTATAAAATACAAAAAAACATGCCAATACTACAGATACAGCAGAACCGATTTTACTCCATGAACGGGTGTATCCATACACGGCTGTTTTTTCATTAGTTCTCCCCTGAATTCGCAGCCATGAAAATATCATAGCCTTATGAGTACCAGTGCGAAAAGCATCACCCACAGCATAAAAAAACATGGATAAAAAGAGCAGGGCCAAAAGAAGCTTAAATGGAATTTGTCCATTAATGGCGGCAACTCCAGCGCTTCCGATTATGAAAAAATGCACTATATATGCCACGAAACTAACCAGCATGGATTTCCGACGACCCCATACATCGGCAATTGCACCTGATGGGATTTCCATAATGTTGACCAACAGTTCTCTGAAAGCAATCAGCAGTCCGATTAAGGTATAACTCAGGCCCATTTGCAGAAACGCCAATAGGATAAAGGGCTCGTAGTATTTCTGATTTTTTAAAAAACCGTATAGGCTAAACTTTTTTAACATCTTCGGCTATCTTCGGAATGCTTAGTTATTCAATCAATTATAATATCCTTTTACTATTTTGTATGTTGATGAAAAATCTGTAGCATCAACTTTAATAAAAAACAATCCATTTGGGATTCCATTCGTAGGAAATGAGACTTTTTTTTGCTTGTATATTTGGTGACTTTCAAAGATTCTACCGTCGACTGAAATATAAGAAATCACTGCAGTTTGAGCCTGGCGAAATTCTATATGAATATCGTATACAACCGGATTAGGGAAAATAACGAACTGATTATTTTGATTTTCATCAAATTTATTGATCTGAGGATATAAGAGGATAGTTTCATGTATCCTATTTAGAAGCGAATACTCATCAAAACTATCCTGACCAATCTCCCAAATCATTATTCCGCTTATCTTATCTAAGGCCAGTATTGTTTTGTTCTCAATAGTAGGTAATCCATTATAATATATCTCACCAATTTGGTCATATTGAGCATTATCCGGATTCATTGCAACTATTTCAGAAAAAGAATGGGCTACCACATTACTTTGATCAGAAAAATCCCATCCATAGAAAGGAACACCTAATATCAGCCTTTCCATTTCCACTCCCTGGTTAAGCCAGAAATTTATTGAACCTATTGCAAAAAGTTCTGGCGAATGAGGTCTGGGATTACCTGGATTCCATGGGCCTGTTGCATCATACGCCATTATATTTATCCAGTCGAAACAAGCGAGAGCTTCATTTGTAAGCTGAGAGTATCTATGCATGCCGGGTAGGGCAGCACTCAACCCTAAACCATTAGAGTTGCTTGAATCCCGAAGCTCTAATACAAATCCACTATAATCATCATTAACAACGCCACCTTCCAGATCAACATCTATACCCTTTAAGTTATACTCAGCAGTATATTCCATAATTCTATGTATAAACTCTGAACGCCTGGCAGGAGTTATCCAGTTTTCCCAATCTGTGAGTCTGGCACCTGCTCCGCCCAGGGCAATAAATATATCTAATTCTTCATCATGGGCATCCTGAACAATTAGTTCAATATTAACTCCACGTGTAGCAAGCTGCCCTTTATCATCCGGGTTTGCAAAAGCAATGTTGAGGTGAGTTAGTTTATTCAGTTGGATTTTTTCAATTAAGTGAAATCGGTAAGTAGGTAAATATCCAACGGCTTTAAAATCCTGTGCATTAAGGCAAATTGTATTAATCATTAGAGACAAGATTAACACAGTGTAAGGCTTAAGTTTACCATTCATAAACCCATGTGTAAGTTGTATATCTGGTTTGTGGAGGGTCATGGAATATTTTGTCCCCAATTTTTTCTCCACATCGATTTGTAAGCCTGAAGCCATTTTGAAAAAATACCGGATCGTCTTCATGCAGCCGGTATCCGGAAAATTCATTTTTTCCTTTATCAATATGGGTAAGTCCAGCCAACATATTTGCATACCGGCCTTTATTGAAATAGTACGTGCCTAAAAAATAATCCTCTAATCCGGATGATAAGAACATTGGCTCTTCACTGCCACCCAAATATGCCCTTACGCAAGACTCCATAAAACTTAAATCTTTCCAATGATCGGTATCACGCAATCCCTCCGCTTCCATGGTTACCTGATAAAGCATTCCTGCGCCTTTAACATCACACATTGTAAATTCTTCCAGGGGTTCAGCAACGTGACTCTCTAGTTTATGTAATTTCAATCGTGCTGAATCCGGTAGCTTTACTCCGGCAAAAACAACCGGAAGATTTTCTGTTCCTCTTATTATCCACCAAAACATAGGATTCTCATCCGCATCGCTGGCAATTTGAGCTGTTATTCGAATGCCTGAACCAAAAGGGATTTTATAGGTATTGTATATTCCACTATTCCCACCAATATTACCCATACGTTCGGTTCCCCACGGAGCATGATTGTCTCCAAATCCAATTCCATGTCCAAGAAATAGTTCCATGTCAATGGATGCTTCTTCCTCTCCGTCAACGTATATTCGAATATCAGTGGATTCAACACCCTTAAAGCTGCCTCCAAACCACATATGGGTTAGGCAGCCTTTGCCCACGTACCTGAACAACTCTGTTTCCTCGCCTTTTTTTAACACGCGTAATTCTTTCCCCATTGTACTAAAGGTCTTTAGAGTGTTGATATCGGGATAAAGGTTTTCATTGCTATTTTGAGCTATGCTATTGCTTGAGAGGATAGAAATAGCCATTATTAATGCAAAAATGCTTTTCATAGTAATAAATTTCAAGTGTTTTAGTATGCCTTAGGTTGTTGTGTCCCGTTTAGATTTATACTTCTCATTTTAAAAAACAATTCTGCTTCAGGTTTTATCTCTCTTTGGCGTTAAGATTATATATTTTATTCCGAATCTCTGTGAGGCTGCCTATTATTAGCCAGTATTCATATTGATACACGGTATTTTTTAGGAGTTTTTCTGTTTTTACGGGTGCAATATAACTTGTAGAGTTATTTTTTGCTTCCTTATCTGGTATCCCCGACATACCAGCAATAAAATTCTTAGTTGTAGGCGCATATACACCAATTCCCCATTGATTATCGTCAACGAATGCCATCCAGTGTTCTGTCACTATTTCGTTCTGGTACCGACCCCAGAATCCACTTGACAATTTAACTACAGTAGGCTTGTCTAAAGTATCATTCGTAAATGGGGATGAACCAAAATATGAGTAAAGATTCTTGAGTGCAGATATGGGGTAAACCGCTGGTATTTCCTGATGATTGGCAATATTCTCACCATATATGCTATCTGTTCTATAACAGCTTATCTTATTTGTGACATGTAATGCATTGCCATTCAGTTCAGTCCATTGCTCCATTTCAGCCTCAGCTGCATGATTGTTCATGTCCCAAAGCATAGGAATACATTTCACATAAGTTGTGCTATCCGTTTTTGAATAGTCAAGTATTTGAGCTCGATTGCGGAATGCATCACCAACCTGAATAGGATTCCATGCCCAAGGTGACCAATGTGCTTGTTGTCCATCAGCTTGACGATTTAAAGGTTTTCCGGCATAATATGATTGCTGTATATAGCGACCCTCATCAGCAATATTTACTATACTCCGGCTGGTGCCAGATTTCGAAATGTAACTAATTGCTCCTCCCCTTGTGAGATCTTGTTTGACATGGATAATACCATTATCAAGAATGAAATCCAGGTTCACAGACTCAGTTTTCTTTGAGCGATTGTTTTCAAGTGTTGTTTGTGAGATTCCTGAAATGGATATTATCAAGACTTCAACAACAATAAAATATTTTATAATTCCATATCTCATCAACATTGAATCAAAGGTATTGGCAAGCAGGTACGAGTATTCATATCGGATTAGGTGTTACTCAATAATTATCCTGCTGGTTCTAAGCTTGATACCTGCTTTTAGTCTAACAAAATAAACACCCGGCCCTACTTCAATATCAATTTTAATATTTCCTTGACCAGGGTTATCTGTAACGATTTCTTTAAATACGGTTTTGCCTTGAATGTCAACTACATCAACTGTCATTTGTCCCGGGGGTAATCCGGAATAATCTATGAATAAACTTCCTGATGAGGGATTTGGATATATATCCAGGGTATTAATATTTTTTATTGTTTCTGATGAACTCGTTGCCGAAGCCAGTTCTGCCATCCAGATTCCCCTGCCAAATGTAGCTGCATATATTTTATTGGTAGAATAATGGATTTCCAATTCACTCACAATAACATTAGGTATGTCAGTACTATAAAGTTCCCATTGCAAATGATTGTCCCAAGTATAATAAATGCCGGCATCTGTGCCTACATAAATCAAATTCTTTTCAGACCCGTTTTGGTGCACAATCGTATTTACCGGTACATTCGGCAAATTGAGGGAGATATTTTCCCAGGTAGAACCTCCGTCAGCAGTATGAAATACTTTCTGTTCGTCCAGGAAACCGCTGCAAGTGACCCAAACACTCAAAGGGTCGTCATTATCAATAGCAATGTATGAGAAGTACAGTGAATCCGGTAATCCAGCAGTTACGTTTTCCCAGTGAGCTCCGTCTGTTGTTCGCCAAAAGCTCGAAGGACTGTTAAATGGATGGGGAATTCTTTTAGCTGTATAAATATACTTTGGATCAGAGGGGTACATTGCCAAAGCGGAAATGATAGCCGGATGCCCATATCCATCCACAAGCGGAAAATTGGAGATCCTGGTCCAGCTGCTTCCCTGGTTTTCAGATTTCCAGACATTACCGAAACCACAATAAAGTTCATCCGGATTATTTGGATGCATGATCAATGGTGTGGTCCAACCTCCATTTTCATTATAAGTTGGACGAATACTGGTGTATGATCTGCCTCCATTGGTAGATCTCGACAAGTTTCCATACTGCGAAGATCCATAGATAATATCAGGATCATCAGGATGAATCATGGCCTCCATCCCATCCCCGCCAAACATGTTTAACCATACACCATTTTGATTATAGTAAGTTGAATTATCCTGAGCCCCGCCGATTACATAACCCGGATTATTTTCAGAAAGGCCTATTCTGTAAAATGATGTAATGGCCATTCCATTTGATCTTTCTTCCCAATTGGTATTCCATTTGCCGTTGCCATCGGCTCCAAGTGATAGTTTAGTTGTTCTTGCCACACCTCCATCATGACAGGCATAGTATCTCTCATCCAAAGGGTTATACTTATACTGGTGGTGATCAGCATGCAAGGTAAAACCGTTTGTCATCACCCAGTATGAACACATCTCCCAGTTCTGTCCTCCGTTTTCCGACCCCCACATGTTTATTCCACCTACGAATACCCGTTCTTTTTCTTTAGGGTCAACAAGTATGGCCAGGTCGTACCATCCCTGACCGCCTGAACCTGATGCGCTTTGGTACCAGTGCAATATATTTTGCCCCTCGGAATGATGCTTACGGGTTTCCCAGCTGCTTCCTCCATCAGTTGAACGGTAGAAACCAAAAAAGCCGCCATCTGGATCTGCTGCAACCAGATAGACATAATCCGGGGTTTCAGGTGTCAGGCCAATTTCAACTCTGGAACTACTTTGATCTCCCGGAAAATCCGGATTTAATTCTGTCCAGGTTTCTCCAAAATCCTCACTTTTAATCAGCGATGCCTGTCCACGGCCCATGGTCCATACATGGCCGGTTGTTGCATATACAGTATTGCCGTTGGTGAAATCCTGTTCAATATCCCAAAACAGATCCTCACTGATTCGGGTCCATGAGTCGCCACCATCCGGTGATTTGTACATGCCGTTTACTCCGGCAGCAAGCAAAATGTTTGAGTCCTCGGGTGAAATAAGTACTCTCCTTATGAGGCTCACATCCAGTTCCGACTGGCTGAAAGACAAACCAGTAGGTTCCCAACTATTTCCTCCGTTGGTGGTTTTATAAACGCCAAGACCATAATGAGTATGTCGTTTTCTCTGGTCAGTGTTTAATGCTACTCCGATATATGCATAATCGCAAACAGACAGGTATATAATATCCGGATTATTGGGATCTACAGCAATATCGGATACTCTGAGAATAGGTAGATCGTCTGTTAATGGGATATAACTCTCTCCACCATCTGTGGTTTTCCAAACGCCGCCCTGAGCCACTCCAATCCAATAGATGTCCGGATTGGTAGGGTGAAAGCTGATACAATTTATTCTACCCATGCCGTAAATCGGAGCCGAACTGTAAGTGCCCGGCATTTCAAATGGCCCAACCGGAGACCATGCCTGTCCGGTTTTCAAGCGTGATGCTCGAGCTTTCTCGCCGGCTATATTATTTGCTTGTTCAAGAAAAATAGCCGGATCTGCAGGTTCTCCGTCCGGCCCCAGTCTTTCGCGCATAAACTCCACCCATCTGCCGTATGCCTTCCATCCTTTTTGATCTGAGAGCTGGCCGCTCTGAACCTGCTGATCATATTTGGAAATCATTTCCAGGGCTGTTTGCTCTGATCTCTTTCCATCATGGGTAAGAGATTGTGGATAAACGTTCATGAAAGTAAAGAAGACAAGGAAGAGGATAAGGCTAATTAGTTTTTTCATTATATGATTTAATTATGCTGTGCGAAATTTGATTTTTGTATGATATATGGTGCTTTGCTAAGTTACGATTATGATATTATTAAAAACCACTTTAATATTCATTGTTTGTGCTTAATACTTACTTGATTTCTATATTCAGCCCTTGGATAATCTAAAATATTCACGTTTTCTCCTTCCAATTTTCGGATAGCATCTTTTGCAATCCATTGTGCAGATCTACTTTCTAATCTTAGTAATTCAATGGATTTCTTGAATATCTATACAATCCAGTTACAATTGCCTTGTCTTCTGGCGCATTCAGATAGTTAATTTTTGATATAAGATGTCCTAATAATCCTATGATAATCAATAAAAGTCCAGTGTAAAATAATATAGATTCAAACCTTGGAGGAATAAAAAGTGATATTATCATAAAAAGAATCATAGAAAACATACTAATAAATGATGATATTTTATCTTTTAGGGTATACCAAGACATATCAGTAGCTCTATTGAATCCCTTTTTATTTATGATTCCCACAACAATCCCTAATAACCCTACTGGAATTACAAAAATCCAAGTATTTAATAGTCCGATGCTATAAGTTTCAAAAATTTTCATTATCATCCGTTGATTATTTAATTTCTTCATCAAAAACAATAGCTATTTTGCCACATTTCCCTTCGTCCATCAATTGATATGCTTTATCTACATCCTCTAACTTGAAACGATGTGTTACCAAGTCTTCAGGGTGAATTCCCCATCGAACAATCCTTTCTACCAATTCTTCCATTCTCCAGATGTTTGTTACCCAGGAACCATAAATTGTAATTTGATCGTGAATAATATCAGAACTTGGGTTAAACTCAACAGTCCCACCCTCACCTAACATCACCATTTTTCCCCATTGGCGGGTTGCCCTGATACAGAGTTGACGACCATCGGTATGTCCTGAACAATCTACCGTTCTTTCAAATCCTTTTTGTTGATAGGTTTCATTTATCACATCTTCTAAAGTATTTTCGCCCGAAACAAATATAATATCGGCCAAACCAAATTCTTTTGCAAGATCACAACGTTCTTTTACGGTATCAACACCTACTATTTTATTTGCCCCCAAGGCTTTTGCCAACATCAAAGCTGCCAAACCAACTGGACCTAAACCAACAACTAATACTGCATCATTTCCTGATATCCCAATTTTCTCCAAGCCTTCATAAACAGTTCCAAAACCGCAGGCAACTTGTGCTCCATCTGTATAAGTGAGCTCATCGGGTAAAAGAATACAGTCTTTTTCATCAGCCAAAATATAAGGAGCCATTCCTCCATCGCGTTGCCAACCATAGGCAGCACGTATTGGACTTGTACATGAAATCATATACCCACGACGACAATCATTACAAACACCACAGCCAGAAATATGGTACAAAACAACTCTATCGCCTTCTTTAAAGCGTTTTGTTGATTCTCCACATTTTACAATTTGCCCACATGGTTCATGCCCAGCTACTTTATTTTGATAAGCCTCAGGACCTTTTCCTAAATGCTCTCTATAGATTGCCCTAATATCACTCCCACAAATGGTAGATGATTTTGTTTTCACCAATACTTGTCCGGGTCCGGGAACAGGAATTCCTATATCTTTCATCTTAACCGTACTATTTCCTGGAAGAAATGCGGCTTTCATTGTTTCTGTTTTTTTCATTTTAAGTACTTTATTAAATTATCAAATAATAAATTGCTATTAGACAGTTAATATTGCCAATCTGGCATTTGTCTATTCTACTATTTCACCATTTAAGTCCCAAAGGTCTTCCCAACTATTCGCAGACTCCCAAAGGAAAACCTGCCCTTTTATTAAGCGACAATTCTTATCAATCTCTGACATTTCATCCATTTCTGTCTGCAAGATAGGATCTTGGATAATCGCCTCTAGATTGCTTATTATTTTATTTTGTTTTACTGAAAACGGAATAACAACATGTCCCCTTTGTACTGCCCATTTGATACACACCAATGCCGGATGTACATTTAGTCTTTCTGCAATTTCAACAATTACAGAGTCCTCAATATCGACGGTATCATTTGCTGTTTTATCCCTTTCTGGACGACCAGGGGAACCTATAGGAGAGAACCCTATTGGCATAATACCATTATCAACAAGATAGTTATACAGTTCTGATTGTTGAAAATGGGGATGTATTTCCATTTCGTTTACAGCCGGTTTTATCTTTGCATCCTTCAACAGTAATTTCATTTTAGGGATGGTCATATTAGAAGTCCCAATATTTCGCACAAGCCCCATTTCAACCAACTTCTCCATTTGCTTCCACACAATCATATAATCATGGTGATTATAGGGTTTTGAATCTGGGTTTCTGCTCGTTACATCACATCCGGGTGCATGGTAATTTGGAAATGGCCAATGTACCAGATACAAATTAAGATAATCCAATTGTAAATCGCTTAAAGTTTGTTTGCAAGAAGCAATAACATCACCTTCACCATGCATATTATTCCATACTTTTGATGTAATAAAAAGATCTTCTCTTTTTACTGTACCCTCTGAAATTAATTCAGAAATAACCTGGCCTATTTCCTTTTCATTACCATAAACCGATGCACAATCAATATGTAGGTATCCGCTTTCTACAGCAAACTTAACAGCCTGTGCTACTTGGTCGTTTGAATAAGTATCTGAACCAAATGTTCCAAGACCTAATACAGGAATTTTATCTCCAGTATTAAGTTTTTTTTGTGGAATCAAATTGGCATCAATTTTCACTTTCTTCATAATAATTATAATTTAAAAAGATGTCTCCCGTTTTTTAACCTAATCTTTTCATGTTTTTTTTAATTTCTTTGTATTTGAACGCTGCGCTAAACGGAGTTCCGGGGTGAGGGCGATTTTGCGGCAAGCTTGCTTGCCCGCAAAAAGGGAGCCCGCAGAACCGGGACCAAATTGCGTTTTAGCATTTTGTTCTGGCACGTTTCGATTCGATATCCAGCTAAAGATGATTATTGCAATAAAGTTAAGAAGTAATTTGGTTTTGTTATGTGGGGTTATTCTATTATCCTATGTTTTAAATCCATTTGTTCATGCAATATTCTTGTTATTTCAACTTTACTCTTATTTACCTTTCTATAAAAAATAATATGTCGTCCTGTTCTATGACCAAACAATTGACTTACTATTCCTTCATAATTTTTACCAGTATTTGGATTTTCTGCAATTCCTTTACAATTATCAAGAAGCATTTGATAGTATTTATCAGCTTGTTGTTCAGACCAGTTATCAAAGGTATAATTCCAAATCCTGGATAAGTCATCTACGGCTTTATTAGTCAAATAATAATTAGCCATTCAATTCTTTTTTTGCTTTTAATTCTTTCAAATGTTTCTTTGGATTGAAGTTAATGGCTATTCCACTATCAACACCTTCCTGAATTGCATTTTTCAAAGCAATAATTTTATTTTCTTCTTCTTCTAAAAGTCTCAAACCTGCTCGTATAACTTCGCTTGCATTTTTATACCTCCCAGTAATCAAGCTACCTTGAACAAACTTATCAAAGTAATTTCCTAATGATATTGATGTATTTTTATTCATATTAAAAATTATTTATAACAAAAATACCAATTATTGGTATAAAAGTCAAGTTTTTTTCTTTTTTCTAATCCCACAGAACCGGGACCAAATTGCGTTTTAGCCATTTGTTCTGGCACGTTTTGATTTGACATCCAGCTAAAGCTGATTATTGCTATAAAGTTAGGAAGTAATTTGGTTTAGCGTGTGTGTGCCCAGCATGAGCATGAGCGCACACCACTGGAAGCTCTGATTAAATCTGTGAAATACGAATTTTCAGGATAAAACGGTAGTGTTGTTCTTTAAATATTCCAGAGGGTGTAAGTCTACCGAGCTTGAATCGGGAAACAGAAACTGGATATGAGGCTTAATGAGCCGGATAAGCAAGCACATCATTGTGACGTCCAAAAGCCTGATTTATCAGGAAGTATTTATTAAGTAGATGCGTCAGGCTTATTCATGGTCGCGTACCCGAATGGGAGGCTGGCGTGTGGCTTGTAGTCCTATTCTTGGGACGACAATCACCATCGCCCTCTTGAAACAACGTGGCTACATTCCTTTTCTTGAGTATTATCTTTCTATCCGTAGTTGATGATTAGTGAACCGCCGTATATGTTCCTGAGAAAGTAATGTCCGGTGGATATTGCTTGCGAAAGGAAAGAGCGAAGCTCCCGTACGTATGGTGTGAGAGGTGCACTGGCTCCGGTTATCCCGGAGTCAGCCGCCTACTCGATTATACAATGTAAATTTCTTGTCATAAAA
>JAUVKA010000335.1 GCA_030592205.1 Bacteroidota bacterium
CAGGTTTCTTATTTCAGGCAGATATTTATACCCTCCTTGTTTATCATGCAATTCACCAGCCTTACTCCAAACACTTTCTTCATTTAGCTGTAAGCGCTCATTTTCAATTCCGCCAAAGACCATCGCTCCAAGCCGGCCGTTACCAAGGGGCAATGCTTCATTCCAATTTACCGCAGGCTGCTTGTACCAAAGAACCAGCTCGTCTGAGCTATTTGTGGCCTGGGAATATCCGCTTAAACCAAGTCCGAAAAAAGCCAGCACAAAGAATAATTTTTGAATCTTAAATTTAATCATAACATAAGATTTTTACCACAAAGGAACGCAAAGGGATTCACGAAGTAACACAAAGGATTTAAAACAAATGAGAATAATCTTTTTGCCATCATCCCGGGGTATCCCTATTTCCCTATCTCCTGAATAATTTTCACAACCTTCTTAAGATTTTCTCCAATCAACGAAACATGGTCTCCTTTTAAATGCATAAGGTTTAGGGGCTTAGTCGAATAATTTCCCCAAATTTCTTTTGATAGATTTAACAATCTCAAAGGAAATGAAGTATGTTGAAAATTGATATAATGAATCTTAAAAGATGATTGCTTGAGAGTATACTTCTTCCCCAGAACTAAGTTTTTTTGGAATAAGCTCGATTCTGGGTCTTCAGGGATTCCCCTAAGTATTTTAATAAAAACCCTTTTGTATTTTAACCAGATTTCTAGCCAATCAGACATGAAATTTTCTCTTCCCGACTTCAAAGTAAGCCCAAAGATCAACACTATCGGCATTACTAAGGGGTAGAAAACTTTGTATGCAATATTTAGTTTTTGGTAAAACTTCTCTTTGGGGCTTCTTTGATAACCTGGTATTGGAGAATCGAGCAATAATAACTCAACAGGAATTCCTTGTTTCTCAAACTGTCTTACCGTCTCAAAAGCTAATATCCCTCCCCAGGAAAATCCACACACCAAGTATGGTGTTGTTAGTCCCATTTTTTTAAACTTTCCAACCAAGAACAGAGCTATTTCTTCTAATGATTCCGGGTTCAACTTGTCAAATACTTGTTCACTCATGGAAGTAGCATAAATATCAAAATAATTATTCATTTCTCTTCCAAGCATATTTGCCAGATTAGGATCCCCTCCATAATTATGAGTTACTATAATACTGCCATTTGAGGAAGGGTGTTTCTTGATGGTAGAAATTAGTTCCGTTTCAGCTTTTCCCTGATCAATCATCTTACCTGCCAGCTCTATTGTCGGATAATCCATAAACTGCTGTACAGAGAATGCATGCTCCAGTTCTGTTTCTATTTCTGCACAAACTGCTATAGTCAGTAAGGAATCTCCACCCAAATAATAGAAATTATCACTTATGCTAATATTTTCAATTTTTAATGCTTTACTCCAAATTTTATGTAAAAGATATTCAGTATTTGTTTGGGGGGGAATTTTATTTTTGTCAACGGGTGATAAGTCAACCCTATTCAATAAGGCTTTTCGATCTGTTTTTCCATTTATTGTTAAAGGGATTTTATCTATTTCAATTAACTGTTCAGGAATCATATAATTAGGTAATTGTTTGGCTAGAAAATTCTTAAGCAATACCAGATCGATTTCATTCTTATTAATCCCTATTATAAAAGCTATTAGTTTTTTGCTGTTTCCTGAAGTTTTTACAAGCACAGTTGCTTCAGCAATCATTGGGCTTTGCTTTAAAACACCCTCAATCTCCTCTGATTCAATACGATATCCTCTAATTTTCACCTGGGTGTCACGCCTCCCTTTAAAGAAAATATTTCCATCCTCGCCAAACAGAACAATATCACCCGTTTTATATAACCTGGACTTCCCCGATTTATCGAATGGATTTCTAACGAACTTCTCTTTTGAAAGTTCCGGATGGTTCAGATAGCCTCGGGCCACACCTTCACCTCCAATATAAAGTTCCCCCTCGCACCCTATTGGCAGGGGCATACCATAATTATCCAGAACATAAACCTGGGTATTTGCAACGGGTTTTCCAATATGTGGTTCTGTATTCTCCTTATCCAGTTTTGCAATAGTTGAAATAACCGTCGTTTCCGTTGGTCCATACGAATTAAAGAAATGCCTGCCAGAACTCCATCGTTTTAATATATCCAGGGTACACTTATCAGCTCCTGAATTTACTACTCTCAACAAGGGATATTCCTTTTCGTCCAGCACTCCTAATAGTGGTGCAGGGAATGCACAACACGTTATTCTTAATGATTTTAGAATTTCCCGTATGTCATTTTTATAGTTATCTTTTTGAATATCAGCCAGACAAACCCTTGCCCCTGAACATAAAGCTTTGAATAGATGCTCATTAGCAGCATCAAATCCTAATGAGAGGTAATTAAGAACCCTGTCATTTTCGGTTAATTTATATCGATTAACCTGATCTGTAATTATATTAACAAAACTATGATGTTCAATCATTACACCCTTGGGCTCTCCTGTGGAACCGGAAGTGTAAATAACATACATCAGGTTTTCAGGTCTTGATTCTCCTCTAGAATATGAACGCGAAGAAGTTTCTAATGAATTAAATCCACTTCTCCCATTTTTAATCGTGTGAACTATTAATCGTCCTTTATAAACCTCTTTGGTATTATCAACTAGTTCCTCATCAATTACTAAACAAGACACTTTCGAATCCTGGAGGATAAAACGAACTCTTTCTGCCGGGAGATAAGGATCAATTGGAACGTAAGCACCTCCAGCTTTTAAAATAGCTAAAAGAGAGATTACCACCCCGATGGATCTGTTTAAATAAACACCTACAAGTTGCTCTGCGCCTATGCCGTAATTTTTCAATATTTCAGCCAAATCATCTGCTTGCCTGTTCAAATCATAATAGCTAATAGCTCTTTCGTTGAATTCAACCGCTGTATGTGTTGGAAACTTCAGTGTTGCTTGTTCGAAAATATGATGGGTGCATTTATCTTTTGGAAAAGGTTTTGCAGTGTTATTTAAATCAAAAATTACTCGCTGATATTGTTTTTTTGAAAGCAATGATAAATTTCTGATTGTTGCATTTGGACTACGGAAAAAATTATCAAGAATGGAAATTACACCATCATAAAGCGCTTCAATATCATTTTTTTGATAAATAGTATTGTCATATTGAAATGTAATTGTTGGTTTCTGAGCTGGGTTTTCATATTTTCTGATATACATTGTTAGTTGATTCTGTATATCATTGATGTTAAGTTGGTGCAGTGAATAAGATCTGTTTTTGGGGAAATACATCGCAATAATGGAAATATTAATCAAATGGCTAATATCTGCCTTGTGTTTTTCCCTGATAAGCTTTGCAAGCTCATCAAAGGGATGGCTACCATGAACATTTACAATGGCATTTATCTTAACAGCCAGATTATTAATGAATTCTAAAAATGTTATATTAGTATCTACATCAACTCTTAATGGATATGTTCCTACAAACATTCCTGCGGTAGTCCTCAATTTTTCATAAGGCCTGTTTTTGCCAAAAAATGAAATCCCAAAGGATTCCAGAGAAGTAATCCTGTGGATAAAAAGTGCCAGTGCTGAGAGAAACAGTTTGAAAGAAGATATTCCTGTTTCTGCTTTGAATCTGGTCATTTCATCAATGAGACCAGGGGGAATTTCGTGAACAATAATATTGTCATGTTTCGCCTCCTTGTGTCTGCTTCCTTCAAAGAGTTTATATTCGGGTAAATCCTGAAGGTTTTCAGAAAGCCAGAACTCCTGACCACGAAGAAAACGATTAGAAGTTAAATACTCTTGTTCCCTGGATATAAATTCTTTATAAGAGGTTTCAAGGCGTGGAGTTTCAGGTAAATCGTTCAGAAAACTTTTATATACAGAATCAATGCGATGTGCAATAGATATAATGGAAGTTACATCAGAACAAATATGATGAAAACTCATTGTGTACCCACTATTCCCATTTGGAAGTTTCAACAAACAAAATTGATAGAGATAATCATCATACATTCCAATGGCATTATTTTTCTCATAATTTAGCCACGAATCAAAATCCCCGGAATCCCGATCTGAAAAATCCTTGAAATTCCACTCTCTCTCTATATACCTTAAATCCGCAACAAATTTAGAAAATTAAAAAACACCCTCTTTTTTCGCATATTGTATGATGAAAATGGAAAACCATTTTGTTTTTCCTAACAAACGCAGGTCATTTGAGTCTCCTTCACACGATGTAAGTTTGCCTGATTTATTGTTGTTGCATTTTTAGGAAGAACACTTGTTTTCCATAAAGCCGATTATGGTAAATACCACTATTTCAGGCAATAACGATTTGTTTCTGATCGTTTTCGGGCACAAGTCTCCCATTATTGTACTTTCCCCATCCAATTTTTTTAGCAGTTCAACTGTTCATAGGGGAGTTTTGTGTACAATTTCAGCACCCATTGACGGGCTTGATACACCCATTTCCCAGCAACGGTGATGAAACGGAAAACAAATCGCTTTATCCGTGTTGTTGGATTGATTCCTTCAAATTTCTCAGATACTATGGCTACAAAAAAGTTGTAAAAGTTCTTTATCATAGCTGTGATAATCATGAACGCATTGTTCTCATTCAAGAATGAAAATGGCAAGTGCTTCCAACCGAAGTCATTATTCATTACATCGAAAATCTTTTCGCTCGTGCCTCTATTGTTGTAATACTCAACTACTTCTTTTTCTGTGCTTTCCCAATCATCAGTTAAAATAGATCTGTAGACCAATGTATCCTGAGTAAATATGTCAATCTGATTACTATCGCTTTTCTCTCTCATTCAATGGTTCGTTAAACTTTCAAGCGGCGATGGTGCCGTATAA
>JAUVKA010000087.1 GCA_030592205.1 Bacteroidota bacterium
CCTTATTACTCATCACTTAGCCTTTTACATAAGCCTCAAGCCTTAAGCCCTAGTAAGTAATCTTGTATCCAATCCCCCTCACATTAAGTATCTCTACTTCTGGATCATCTGCCAGATATTTTCTCAGTTTGGTGATAAAAACATCCATCGATCTGGCGTTAAAAAAGTTATCATCGCCCCAAACTTTGTCCAGCACCAAACTCCTTTCCAAAACTCTGTTTCTATGGATACAAAGAAGGCGCAGGATTTCAGCTTCGCGATGGGTTAGCTTTTTCTCCTTCCACTGGAAATCAAGAACTTGCTTATCGTAATTGAATTGATATTTACCAAGGACAAAACTTCTTTGGGCATCCTGTTGTTCAATCAAGCCTGAGTTGTCAGAGAGCCGGGCTTTAATCCTGACTATCAGCTCCTCCATGCTAAAAGGTTTCTTTATATAGTCATTTGCCCCCAGCTCAAATCCTTTCACCACATCAGGTGTTTGTGAGCGGGCGGTAATAAAGATAATGGGTACACGCGCATCCAGCTTACGTATATCCTGGGCCAGAGTAAACCCATCTTTTATTGGCAGCATGATATCAAGAAGACAAATATCAGGTTTATATTCTTTGAAAGAGCTGAGCCCACTACGGCCATCCTGACAATAATTTACCTCAAACCCCCTGGTTTCAAGGCTTTCCTTAACTATCAAGCCCAGAGACAGCTCGTCTTCCACGAAGAGAATCTTGTTTTTACTCATAAATATCAGGTATTGCAATTGTGAATTCTGTTCCTTGCCCAGGTTGGCTTTTAACACCAATTGTTCCTTTGTGAAGCTCAACAATATGCTTAACATAACTCAATCCCAATCCAAATCCTTTCACTGAATGCAGATCGCCGGTAGGAACCCTGTAAAACTTCTCGAAAATATGCTTCTGTTGTTCCTTTGAAATGCCAATTCCATTGTCCTTAACGCTAAACACAACATAATCAGCCTGTCGCAGGCATTTGACGGTGATCCTTGTTTTCTCCCTCGAATACTTAACCGAATTATCCAGAAGATTGTTGATAATGTTTTGAAAATGTAGTCGATCAGCATTTATATAGGCAGTGGCATTTGGATCAAAATCGATTTCAACATGACCGTTTCCTTTCATTATATATTGTTGAGCCGCTTCCTGGATCAACTGGTAAACATCGAATGTTTCCTTGTTAAGAGTGAGGGTTTTCTGCTCGTCGGCACTTATGCTCAAAACCTTTTCAACCAAACCGGATAGTCTGTTCATTTCATTACGAGAAATCTCAATATATCTATTGGTCCTGTCTTTGTCTTTCAGTGCATCAAAGCTCACCATTGCCTCCATTGCGGCTGAAACAGTTGCAATAGGAGTTTTAAACTCATGAGTCATATTATTGATAAAATCGTTCTTTATCTCTGACACCTTTTTTTGACGTAAGATTGTTTGTAACATAAAGAAGAAGCTTCCTGCTACCATAATCACCAGAAGGAAAGAAGCAAGCAGAGTTTGCCACATGCTTCTGAGAAGGTACGAGCGGATTTCGGGAAAGAAAGCCAGTATTTGCCCCTTGCTGATCTCACGACCGGGTATCTTTTGTATTGCCTGAGCATTTCGAAATACAGATGGATCTTGTCCGGTAAGGTCAAAAAGACGATCATCCTGAAGGTAAGCCAGGTAAAAAGGTGTTTCAATTCTTCTTTTTTTCAATTCGGTCAAATACCTGTTCTGAATATCTACCAGGTTAGGTTTATGAACGATAAGACTACTTACCACTATGTTAAATAACTCATCGGCTTCACCGGCGTCAAAAAAAATCTCGCCGGGCTCTCCTGTGAATTCATAGTTCCAGGATTCGTACTCCTCTTCGCCCCAGATAAGAATACTGTCATTACCGGCAATCCAGTTTTTCTCGATCTTCCAGCTGCTACCTTCCAGGGGCAATTCATAATCATGCTTACGATCCTCATTAATATGAATTTCCATCTGGCCCAAGTGAAGAGAATCTCTCAACAAACCAGTTTTACTGAAATACCTGTTGAGCGTTATATCACGTAATTCTTCATTCAGGACATCTTCCAGAGCTGAATTCACTTCAACTTCAAAAGCTAAGGATTGGCTATCGTAGGTTGTAATAATCCAGTAAACCTGAAAAATCAGGATACCCACAATAGCTATAATGGTAGACAGCAGAACATATCTGAGGTTCCTTTGCATACTCCAAAATTAAGCCAAATTATTATCATGCCTTTCTTGCTTAACACAAGTTAACAGAATATAATACATAATAAGGCAAAAGGCAGAAGGCAGAAAGGCTACAACCCTAACTTATCCTTAAGCACTTTCAAACCGCTCCGGCTGACTTTGATTCTTACTCCCGACCTCAATATCAGCACTTTGGAGTCTTTCTCATAAGGCTCGATCTGGACAATCTGATTTAGTCGTACAATATGGGAACGATGAACCCGGGCAAACTCTTTTGCATTGAGATGTTTATCATAAAAACCCATGGTCTGCTGCTTAATAAAGCGGCCTTCCGAAGTATAGATATTCACATAATCGTCGTATGCTTCAATGTATTCAACCTGCTCCACCGGAATAACTTTGATTTTATTACCTGTTTTGACAACAATCCGGTCAATCGGACCACTTTCTGTCTGGTGTGAATCAAGTATTTCTTTTACAGGCAAGACAGAATCCTTAGCCGCTTCAATCCGCTCCAAAGCTCTTGACACAGCTTGTCCGAACCGCTCTTCCTCATACGGTTTAAGCAGGTAATCTGCAGCATTAAGCTCGAAAGCCTTGATTGCATATTGATCATATGCTGTAGAAAAAATAACCACCGGTAATTGCTCCAGTAATTCCAACATCTCAAATCCAGTGATCTTAGGCATCTGAATATCCAGAAAGATAAGATCAGGGTTGAATTCCTGAATAGCTTTCAAGCCTTCGAAACCATTCTGACACTCAGTCACAACGTCAATCTCCTTGAATGGTTGTAAGTATGATCGAATAAGATTCCTCGCGGGCTGCTCGTCGTCTATAATAATAGCTTTTATAGTCATATCGACTTATTTTTGAGGGATAATTAATTCAGCTGTATATCGATTTGCGGTCTTCCTAAATTGCAACAAATTAGAAGACTGATACACCAGCTGCATACGGTTATCAACATTCTGAATACCGATTCCTTTTCCCTTTCTTGAGGGTATATCGGGATCAAAATCGTTACTTATTGATAAAATCAGGTGATTTGCTTTTTTAGTAACCTTAGTAAGTATCTCTACCGGCTCGGTACTTTCATAAACCCCATGTTTGATTGCATTTTCAAATAATGGCTGGAGAATCATGTTTGGAAGGCGGCAGTCAATACAAGACTCAGGCACCTCAAATTTAAACATGAGTTTATCTCCAAATCTTATTTTTTCTATTTCAAGATATTGCCTTATGTGATCCAGCTCGCTTGTAAGATCGGTCAATTCGTTTTCTTTGTACTCCAGAGAAGATCGCAGAAAACTACTGAGCTTTATTATCATCTCCCTGGCTTGTTTAGGTCGATCCAGAGTTAGAGATGCTATGGAATTCAGACTGTTAAACAGAAAATGAGGATTGATTTGAGATTTTAACCGATCGATTTCCGCTTCGCGAACCTGGAGATTAAGATCAGCCTCTTTACTGATTCGGGCTTTGCGGTCTTCCTGATTGATATAAAGGTAATATACCATTACCATCAGTGAATACAGGAATAGGCCGCTGATCGCCCTCCAGGGCATTGATTTTTCAAGGAATACCTGATAATCCGAAAGATCAGGAATTACATACATCATAATTAAATATCCCAGGCCCAGCCATAAAGCAAGAGCAAGGGCCGCAGTACCAAAATGGTAGAGGAAGGTATCCAAAATAGCACCCCTGCTACTATCATAATAACGGACTGCATACCACAGGCTTAAACCAAGCAAAGCAAAAAGTGTATTGAAAACTACCCCGTCGATAAGTGAATCGACCAGGCCTTGATCAGAAAAGAAATATAAAACAGATACATGGATCCCGATTATCAGAATCCATGCAATACCGTAAGCGATAGAATACGTTTTTCTTTCCAGAAAAGGGTTTTGCATATCTACAAGCCAAAAGATTTCACTTCGCCTCCTCCAAAGATAGCTAATCCTTTAATGACAAGTACTTTTTCCTGATCGAAAACCAGGTTGGGCATCCGTTCCCTCTTATCGGAAAAACCTCCGAAAATAGAAGCCACCTGAATCTGTACATTCCATCCGGCAGGCACAATAATCGTTGTACCCCCAAACATGCCGAAAGTATCCAGAATATTCTCCCCATCTGCCAGCTGCGAATTCATTAGATTAATCTTACTGCCTCCGAAAATACTGATAGTTCTACCTCCTTTGAATTCATTAGAGGTGACTACCCTTTCGCTCCCACCGAAGATAGACACCTCATCAATAAAATCCCGCGAGTCCTCCTTATTCCTTTCCTTTCTGTTTTTGAAATACCTCGGTGGACTTATTATAAGGTAAAGACCACTTACCATTACTACTGAAGGCCAGAAGGCTTTTCGTACATAATATGGGAAATCCCAGTAATTCTCAAATAAGAAAAAGGTTCCCATCGATATTAAAACAATCCCAATTACCTTGCTTTGATTATTAACAAGGGAAAATACCCCGACAACAATTAATAGCATCTCCCATGACCATAAAATATCCCTAAGTCGATAAGGGATAATATCAAAAGCATTTAGGAAAAACAAACCTCCAAAGATCACAAGCAGAATACCCCAGGTTTTCCTTGTATTGCTGCTTCTTTTTACTTCTTGTTCCATTCGTTCCATCGTATCAATATATTTAAGTTTTGATCAAAAGTAAGGCGGATGATAAAGCCTGGAAAGTCAAATTCGGTGAATGAACGGGTTTTATCGGTTAACGGATAACGGATAACGGTTAACGGATAACGGTTAACGGTTAACAGTTAACGGATAACGGATAACGGATAACGGATAACGGTTAACAGTTAACGGATAACGGAAAACGGTTAACGGTTAACAGGGATTGTATATCTTCGCGTATATGAAAAGAACAAATCCTCCGGGAATATTCAACGATGTGATCGGACCGGTAATGCGGGGGCCGTCAAGTTCGCATACAGCAGGTTCTCACCGGATTGGCGATGTTATCAAACAGTTAGCCGGGGCAGATATCACTAAAGCCGATTTTAATTTTCATCCTGGGGGATCACTAGCCAGTACCTACCATACACAAGGCTCAGATATTGGTTTGGCAGCCGGACTGCTTGGCATCGATATGACTCATCCTGATTTACCCAAATCGCTGGAGCTGGCCAGGGAATCCGGAATTGAACTCAGCTTCAATATCACTGAATATCCTGCAGATCACCCCAATACCTATCGTTGTTTTATTGCGACAAAAAAGGAAGAAAAGTTTCAGGTGACTGCCTTGTCTATCGGTGGTGGTATTATTGTTTTCACAGAAATACAGGGTTTTGCCTGCAACCTGCGAATGGATTTGCCAAGCCTGATCCTAATAGGTAATAGTCAGGAAATCGATGCATGGTGGAAAAAGGCTGAGAATAATCCTGAGTTTCAAATTCAAGTATTTCGACATCAACTTGATTATAAAAACAATGAGGCATTGTTGATTGTCGAATTTAATATATCTGCCCCCCTGCTACCTCAATTAGAAATCCAGGATTGTTTTAAAAGATTGATCCATCCTGTTTATCCGGTTATGGGATATGCAGGCAGCTTACTACCCTTCCATACTGCTGGGGATCTTGAAGGTATGACAGATTTGGCTGATCTTGATTTGGCTGATCTTGCGATTGAATACGAAACCAAACGATCTGCAATTTCTGCTGAAGAAGTCATAAATAGAATGGACAATCTGGTTGATATTTTCATGGAGTCTATTGATATCGGCCTTTCAGGAACTGAGTATAAAGACAGGATTGCTCATTCGCAATCTCCTGCTTATTTGGAGCAGTCGCAAAAGGGTAAATTAATTTCCGCCGGGCCCCTCGAAAAAATGACAGCCTATACTATGGCTATAATGGAGGCCAAGAGTGCTATGGAAGTGATTGTGGCAGCTCCAACCGCTGGTTCTGCCGGCGGATTACCGGGAGCATTGATAGGCTTGGCTGAAGAGATGGGTTCAAACAGAGAACTAGTGAACAGAGCTTTTCTGGCCGCTGGTCTTATTGGAATTTTCATTAGTGCAGAAGCAACTTTTGCAGCTGAAGTTGCTGGCTGTCAGGCTGAAACCGGGGCCGGAGCCTCTATGGCTGCTGCCGGAATGATTCAGCTTGCGGGAGGAAACGCAAAGCAGGCACTGGATGCATCCTCACTTGCCCTGCAGAATGTTATGGGCCTTGTTTGTGATCCGGTTGCTAACAGAGTGGAAATTCCCTGTCTTAGTAGAAATGTACAGGCCGGTGCCAATGCCTTGATCTCTGCCAATATGATTCTGGGTGGTGTTGATGCTGTAATCCCTTTGTCGGAAAGTATCCAAACCATGCTCGAAGTAGGGAAAGCACTACCACGTGAGTTAAGATGCACAGCCCTGGGAGGCCTGGCCATAACAAAAACCGCCAAAAGTATCGAAAGTAGAATGTAGAAACGTATCATGATGCGTCTCTTCTTTTCATCCAAACTGATCAAATATTATTGAAAAAAATACGATATTTGTCGACTAACTTCATCTTATTTAAATTTATTATAAATAACCAATGAAATCCATTTTAAAAAAGCGCATGCTTGTATTAGGGGCTTCAACCCTGATTGGACTATTGATTTTCTCGCCAATTATTGCTCAAACAGATTACACTAAGGTAGAAGCTAAAGACTCCGCAAAAATATACCATGGTGGAGAGTTTTATCCGGTCTCAAGTTTTTCTTATAATGGTACTGCCCAGGCACCCAGGAACGTAATTTTAATGATTGGAGACGGCATGGGACTCGCACACATATTTGCCGGTCTAACTGCCAATGGTGGAGACCTTTATCTTAAAAACTTCAACAAGATTGGTTTTGTTACTACACATGCTGCAAACAAATTTGTTACAGGATCAGCTGCATCTGGAACAGCTCTGGCTACAGGAGAAAAAACCAACTACACCTTTCTTGGAGTTGATCCTGATGGTCAACCATTGCGTAATATCCGTGAAATAGCACAAGGCATCGGAAAAGCTACAGGAGTTGTTTCCACTTCATCTGTAACACACGCAACCCCGGGCTCATTTGTCGGGCACCAGCCAACCCGTTATATGGAGGAGGAAATTGCTGAAGATTTTGTGAATAGCGGAATTGATGTTTTTATTGGTGGCGGCCTTAAGTTCTTTAACAATAGAAAAGATGGCAGGAATCTTCTCGAAGATCTTGAATCAAAAGGATACCAGATAGCCACAAGCCTCGAGGAAGTTGCAAAAACCGAAGATGGCAAACTTGCCGGACTTGTTGCCCCGAACGGGACAGCAAGAAAGTCCCTCAGAGGTGATGTACTTGAAGTAGCCACGCAAACAGCCTTGAATATCCTTGATAACGACCCGGATGGATTTTTTCTAATGATAGAGGGTTCTCAAATTGATTGGGCCGGTCATGCTAATGATACTCCATGGATAATTGAAGAAATGCTGGATTTTGATTTAACAATCGGTAAAGTACTGGAATTTGCCGCCAAAAATGAAGAGACGCTGGTAATTGTTACTGCAGATCATGAAACAGGAGGATTAACTATCGAAGATGGAAATTACAAAACAGGAATGGTAAAGGGTGATTATACCACTGGTGGTCATACAGGAATAATGGTGCCAATCTTTGCTTTCGGACCTGGTGCTGAGGATTTTACAGGATTCATCGACAATACAGATATTCCTAAAAAGATCATGAAGTACCTGGAAACTCAAGACTCAAGCAAGCGAAAAAGCCGTCGTCAACGCAAGCCTCGTAGAAAATAGTTCATTATGAAAACAAAACATCTCGTATTCCTCGCTGCTATCCTACTCATCGGAAGCTCCTGTGATAAAGAATATACACCTGCTAGTCTTGATAAGATTCGACTGGCATGGAATGATGATCCTGCAACTACTATGACCATTGGTTGGGATCAACTTGCAGGAGAAGAACCAATAGTTTATTATGGAACAAAGGATCGTGGACGTAATTGGAAAAAATATACGCTTTTGCAATCGCCCACCCGTGTCTTCCTGCATCAGGAAATGAATACCCACTTTTGTGAACTAAGCAACCTGGAACCGGATCAGGCATATTATTTTGTGATCAAAGATAGTGAGGGTGTAAGTGAAAGGTATTGGTTCAGAACTGCCCCGGACAAGCCTAAAGCTTTCACCTGTATCATTGGCGGGGACACTAAACCCAGCGGTGAAGCACTAAAAGCAGGACGCTTTACAACACAAATGATTCCCAGGTTGAGGCCACTTTTTATTGTTTTTAATGGCGACTTCACCAATAATGGTAAAACACCTGAGCACTGGGCACAGTGGCTAACAGATTGGTTTGAATTATCACGTACTAGTGATGGCAGATTATTCCCTATTGTTCCCGTTCATGGGAATCATGAATATGGTGAGGTTGGGATTTTAAATAAGATATTCAACGCGCCATATCAATTTGACGATCCGATAAACCTCTATTATTCTCTTTCATTAGGAGGAGATTTCCTACACCTGACACTTCTGAATTCTGAAGTCAAACCACCTCTAAAGGAGTATTCTGAACAAGCAGATTGGTTAAAAATGAATTTGGAAAGGACAAAGAATTTCACATTCAAATTAGCAGCCTTTCATAAGCCCTTCAGGCCTCATACTCCCGGAAAGAAAGAAAACCTTGACTTATTTCGCAATTGGGCATATATGTTTTATGAATATGGCTTAGACATTGGAGCAGATGCAGATTCCCATATGTCGAAAATTACTTTTCCGGTAGTACCCGACTCCATTTACGGAATTGAAGGCTTTGTTCGGGATGACCTGAATGGAACCATGTACATTGGAGAAGGAAGCTGGGGCGCAAGTCCAAGAACTGCAAATGACAATAAGCCCTGGACTCTTCGATCCGGCTCATTTAACCAGATGAAATGGCTCCAGTTTTTCCCGGATTCTGAATCCGGCGAGGCACATATTGAGATCAGAACTATTATTACCTCTACACGTGACACTGCTAATCAAGCTGTTTCACATGTTGAAGGTGTTGGCTTTCTGACTGAAGATGACGTCTTTGTACTTCCTGAGAGTATAAATATATTTTCCACAGAACCATATGGCTCTGTGATAAAATATCCCTATAAAAAGGGAAGATAATGATATTATTACTTTGTTTCAGGACGACTCTTGACCAAATAGCTTTGTGATAGCTGCAATCATTTGTTGGTTATCAGAGTATTTAAGCTGGAAGTAAGGCATGGATACCGCCCAATCGAGAAAGCGTTCAGCATTTTCATAGCGAGGGGATAACCAAGATTCGGTAATCAAATTCTGAATGGCTTCGGTTTTTGGTTTTCTACTTATTTCCAATTCAGCGCCTGGTTCAAAGTTCACGAACACAATGGCTTTAACAGGAAGGCTTTGAGGAGAGAATTCTCTGGAGAAGTGGGGCGACAAATAGCGAACTGTTTTATCAAACTCCTGAAAGTAAAATTCTTCTGCCTCTAAAAGTTCAGGAAACACTGCTTGAAGAATTTCCACTGCGCCCTTTTTTACTGAAATGGCAGTTGGGAACTGATATGCTGCTCCTGTAACAGCTTCAACAGGAACAAAATCATCAGCCATAAACTTGAATCCATTCGCCAGGAGTACAGCTAGTATGGTGCTTTTACCCTTGCCTGAATCACCAGTAAAAATAATGCTGTGTTTTCCGTCACTGATGGCTGAGCCATGCATCACTGCCATCCAGTCCTTCTCCTCTTTCTGATATGCCTTGTTCAGGAGCTCTAAATAAACTTTGCCCTTAAAGAAATGTTCTTCGCTCAGGCTACATTGTCCTATGAGTTTTTCATTGGTTCTTAAATACAATGAATCAACCAGACGAAATAACTGAAATTGATGACAGGCCAACCCGGTATGCTTCACCTGCAGGTGAGCCACAAGGGGGTGAATCATCCTTTCTATTTTCTGATGGCTAAACTGAAAGCAAAAATCGGATCCGGCAAAGTGATAATATTTTATTGAAAAGATTTTACCGCCAGCAGGAATTTGGTCAGCTCCCAGATGTGTGAGAGGTTTCTCAAGTTTGGCAGGTTTGGTATTTGAGTTAATAAAATGCTGAATTTCAACAACAAACTTATGGCTTTCGGGGATAGTTAATCCATATGTTTGGGAACACCATTTAGCGATAACATCTGCAGGGACTGCTTTTTCCAATTGATTAAAAACCTCATAAGCCGGCTCCTCCATTTGGACATACTTATTGCTTTTTTCAAACCAAACAAGCTTTTTGTCCTCTAACGATCTGCAAAGCACTCTCATTAAACTTCATTTACCAGCCGCGCCCTGGATTCGTTGGTGTGCTACTGGCCTGGGCTTTTTTGGGACTAAGTAAAAAGAGCATGGACGCAGCTGTAAAAGCAACATACTTGCCAGCTTTACTAAGGGCCTCATTCCGGGAAATCTTGTCAGTCTTAATCCCCTTTGCCTCCTGCTGCGATTCTTCCTTTTTCTTTTGTTCCTTCATAGCCTTAACACTATTATCTATTGATTTGAGTATTATTTGTACCAGAATATTTTCTTACTTATCATCCGCTCTGCATTCTGTATCCGAAGAAGATAAATCCCGGGATTTTGTCCACGCAGAAATAAAAAATTCCCGGTTTCGTTTTCCAGATCCATGGAAACTACCATTCGGCCGGATAAATCAAAAAC
>JAUVKA010000131.1 GCA_030592205.1 Bacteroidota bacterium
GTTGCCCTTTTCCCTTCGAAATAGAGTTGCTCAATCGAGTAATCCTGATCAAGCCTTGCTTCCCAGAGACCATCATCCCTCTCAATCCAGTTTGAGACTTCCAATCCACCCGAAAAAATCACTTTTTCATCATTAAAGGCTTCATAAATAACTTCTTGTGATTCTCTTCCGCCATCCGTGCGATTGAACTCAAGGCTTTCTGAAAGCTCATATGTACCTTCCCGGAAGACTATGTGAATATCCTTATCTGGATTTTCTGAAATTAATCCACTTGCCTTCTTTTTGGCAGCTGAAGGCGTTAGTAAGGGTTGGGACTTTGTTCCGGAATTTTTATCACTACCGTTCGGTGACACGAAAATTTTCAAACTTAGAGAGTTGGAACAGGAAAAGAAAAGTAAAATTAAGCCAAAAGATGTAAGAATTTTCAGAGATTTCATAAATGGATTTTTATCAAACCAATTTATAATTTATAATTTACAATTGATAATTAACCATTAATTATTTCACCTCTATTCTCGAAACCCAATGAGAATATCGGCTGGAGAACTCATCCATTTCAACTATCAGCTGTATCAAGCCGTCCGCGCCAGTCATTTTGTTGCCATTCATTTCATAAGCCAGGATTACTTTTCTCTTAGTGGGATCCACTTTAAATGCATTCTCAGGAACTGGGGCTTTCGGATTATTCAGCCAGTAAAGAATTTCCTGAAGCTCTGATTCGCTGAGTTGATCCGGAGTAAATGGATTTATATTGGCATGGGATTCTTCCCCAAGCCGTAGTATCTCCATGACATCCTTAAGGTCATAATTCTGATTAATCAATTCCGGGGTAGGAGGATGGTCTGCCGGAGCAGTTCCTTCTCCATTTATACCATGACATTCATTGCAACCTACTATATTATACAAAACCTCGCCACCACGAGGCTCTCCAAAAAGCTCGGGCCATTTTATTACCGCAAACCAATCATCAATACTTGTTAGGACAATCTGTTTGTCTGAATTATTTTGGTCATTAACACTGGGGTCAACATCCATTAGCAGTTCAATGAGGGAAACCCCGGTCCAGGTGTTAACCCCAAGAGGTCCTTTCATGCCTCCGATAGCTTCATAATTCTTGATTTTAGTTTCCCTGAATTTTTTAAGATCATTCAGACTATAATTTTTTGAATGACCATTAATAATAACCGTAATTTCATTGCTTACGAGATTTGATTTTTCATTTTCATGCTCAGCAATTGTTGAATCAGAATTTTGGGATGAGGAATTACAACCGAGGAAGGTGATTACAATAATTAAGCTATAAGCCTGAATAAACCTATTGTTTTTGAGTCTGAATGAATTATTCATAAGCGGATCTATTTACTATTTTCATAAACGTATCTACAAGAATAGAAAAGCTTATAATCTAATACAATGATTAATAACATGTATGATTAACTGATTAACTGATTAACGATTAACTGATTAACTGAATCTTATTCATATAACTTCGGATTTGTCCTCCAGTCATTATCCTTGTCATAGGCAAATCCAATTACCCTTGGTCTTCTTTCCCTTAATCTCACTGATTCAATTCCTAAAATTTTACCTGTCGACCTATGATCCTGGCCAACAAGCCTCAATTCCAGATTGTAATCTCCTGGATCTGGCCAGAAATCAAGGAGGTGATGCTCCCATTCGCCTACCTTTTCACCATAAAGATTCATTGGGCTTCCTATCTTTATTCCATTCAGATATGCTTGCCAGATGCCATAGTCGGGCGCTTTTGTAACAGCTAATAGTAGCCTTATAGGTCTTTTTTTATCTACTTGAAACGGTATTATGACCTTGGCAAAATCCTTGGAGGGACTAAAGAAAAGCTGTCCATTCATATAGAAATCAAGGTTATCCTGCCTTTCTGCTGATCCAAATTGAAATGAGTTGCCTGGGATTACATCGGCGGCCATAAATACCTTGTCGAGAGAAGGGAGGACTCTCTCTTCTGCGGGAGGAACAGTTTCGTTAAAAGTTGGGATACCTGTCTGGTACCAGATGGCAACTGAGGCGTAATCATCCTCTCTCTCATTCCAGCTGTGGGCTTTCTGTTCTATATTTTCATCAGGTGAGATCCATCCAAAATGT
The DNA here is from genome assembly GCA_030592205.1 of Bacteroidota bacterium. Taxonomy (GTDB): domain Bacteria; phylum Bacteroidota; class Bacteroidia; order Bacteroidales; family UBA12481; genus JAUVKA01. The sequence goes on from JAUVKA010000131.1 coordinate 2,122, forward strand.
TCAATTGTTACCTTTATTTTTTCTTCAAATACAATAGGATCTGCCAGGTGCCAGCGGAATGCTGAGGTATGGCCCCCGACGATCCCCCACTGGTCAAAATATACTGTGCCGAAATAGGGGGTATTTACCCCTGATTGCAGCCCCCAGGCAGACAAGAAGTAATCCTCTGTTCCTGTTCCCCAGATGGATGGCTGATCTTCACCATCTATATAGATTTTCTCATCACCTTCACCAAACCAGGATGGACTTCGGGTACGTACTGCTAAAACAGTACCGACATAATGTCCTTTACCTTCAGTTTCCAAAATCAAATAGTCACTGCCGGTCTTAGCGGGATATTCTTGTCTGTAATGTGCATAAAAGTAGGGGGTGTTCTTAGGTAGTTTTTCTTTTTTTATCCAGTCAATGTTGTAATAAAGGAGATTGATGTTCTTCTCTTTACATTGATTTACTACCTCGATTCGAATGGACTTTCTGAAAGGCATTGGCCAAAATGAGTTGTATGAGTCGGCGTCTTCCACCACAACAGGAATACTGATCACCTCACTTCGTTTTCCAAAACAATTGGCAAAAAAATCACCGAATGGAACTTCAACTCCTGGCTGCTCTCTTCCATCGTAGAATATTCTTAGCAGCATTTCCTGGTGGGTTGCAGATCCTTCAGCAGCCCAGGCATGTCGACCGGGCCCCAGAAAGGTAAACCACATATGAGTGACCACCCCTGGCCCTTCAGCATCCAGGATAACTTTGGTTTCCCCAGGCATTACACGGGAATTGTCAGAATTATGAGGAATCGGTTTGCCATCCTCTCCCGTTTTTGTGGAGCTTGTTCGCATGCTTCTCCCATCAATCGGCTTGATCAGATCTGAAAGCATGGCCCCCCCAAGGGTATCCCTATTGTCACTATTACAAGAATAACTCGTCAGGAAAAGGAAGAAACAAATTGATAAAGTGATGTAACTTTTCATCTTATTCAGCTTATTTATTAATCTAATTATCTTTTAGCATACCTGGATAACCTCCATTCCTAAAAGGCTTCCCAGTTTATTGATTTTTGACGATAGGTGGCCAAGGCCCACAGCACAATGGTGGGCAGGACCATGACTATTCCAGTTATTTACAAAGTTACGGGCACCAATCTTAAAAGAGTAACGACTGTTGGTATTTCCGATTTCAAGGATAGGTCCGGGAACTGATTCTCCTTCGGCGATAAGCAGCATAAGTTTTCCGTCTGCTTTCTGAACTACTGATAGTAATGTTACAGGGCCGTGTTTAACCGACATTTCAACGGATAAACCACTACCAACTTTACCGTGGTATACCTGCAACGGTTTGACCCTTGTTTTTCCTTCACCTATAGCGATGTGCCCCGGACCATCATGACCCATGATGACAATATCCTCCTTAAGATCGAGGGCATAATACTCTGTAAATGACCCACCAGCTCCAAAACAATCCATTATTTTCATTGCCTGGACGTTTTTTATTTCATATTCACCTGCAACTGGTACATTCCTGGCAGTAAGAAGGGAACTCCCCAGAATAATGGAACTGATGGTCTTTTCATTTTCTGTAATTCCTGTTCCCTTGTAATAATAGGCAAGTGAACCTAGTTGGTGTTCTTTAACCAGGAGATCAAGAGCCAGGGAAGTACAAGCAGCCTCCCTCAATTCCTCTTCGGAGCAGTTATTTTGAATGTCAAATTCATCATAAAACAATCTTACACGGTCTGAAATTTCTTCTTTATTGATGGCTCTTCTGAGCGATGATAATTCATCAACTTCCAACATTTCCATATGACCGCCAAAAACTGACAATTGCTGAGTCAGATCAGTATAAATATCCAGCATTCCGCTATAGTAATGCCCCATACATCCCATTCGGTTATGAGCCATGGTATGAACCACTTTTGCTGCCTCCACCCATTCTTCGATTTCCTTCCAGACCAGATCATCTCCCTCAAGCGAACCTGTAAGCTGATGAAATTTAATACCAGTTCGGCTAAAAACATTGGCCAGCTCAGGAACAGAGCAAGGGGAGCAATGGGCTAACCACTCACCTGTCATTTTTGTGCGATCAGATAGCGAGTTAAAGCTCTCATAGTCAATGGATACTTGAGGGATGAGGTTGAGAATTACCACCGGAACTTTGGCATGCCTGACAACAGGTAATACTGTTGAGGATAGTGCGTAGGTAGTCGCATAAAGGAAGATCAGATCAACATCTTCCTGACGAAAGCGATGACCTGCTTCAAAAGCTTTATCTGTTGAATCAATCAAACCCAGATTAACTATTTCAGGGCCATAAGAGTTGAGCTTTTCATATACTGTTTTTAGGTAAGTTTCAAGTCGTTCTTTCAGTCCATCAAACTGAGACCAGTATGTTTCGAGACCAATACCAAAAAGGCCAATCTTGAGAGTGTATGCGTTTTTCATAGAACCAAAATGCATTAAATGAGAGAAAGCATATAAAGTTCCAAGTTAGCATACAGCATATTGAAATACAAATGACCCATGCATAAACACAGATCATTCGTCACTCGTCACTTCAGCTTAGCTGATCCCGAGTTTAACAGGGGAGTTACTTTTCTTCTTTCTCTTCCTTCAATTCCTGCTTAGCTTTTTTCAATTCCATCTTGAGTTGCTCAATCATCTCTTTATGTTGAATCATAGCATTTTCCATAACTTCCTTTTGATGAAATTTAGCATTTTTCATAGCTTCTTTCTGGTGCATCATGGCTTCCTTCATAGCTTCTTTTTGATGGATCTTTGCTTCCTCCATAGCTTCTCTTTGAATCTCAAAGGCTTTATATTGAGCATCCTTTGCCTTTACCCAATTACCCTCGAATTGTTCCCATTTTCTTTCAGGGAATTCATAATGCCTCATGGCCTGTTCCTGTACACGTTTTTTCATCTCAAGGGCCCTTTGAAGTTCATGCTCCTTTATTCTGTCAAGCCTCTCATATGGAAACCAGAGATCTTCACCCTGGAGTTCGCGAACTTTTTTCATTTGCTTCTCCAGCTTTGCCATTTCCCGTTTCAGTTTGCGCTCATTTCTGTTCTGAGCCTGAACAGAGGGCACTGCAGCAAGGAAAGCAACTAATAAAATTGATACCAGTATTTTAGTTTTCATCATGTTGAATATTGGTTACTGGTACAAATATAATCTGCGTGAATGTGAGGGAGAGTTAATGATTGGTTAAGAATAGGTTAATGGTAAAATGTGACATATATCACGTTTTGATAAGATCCATGCCAGAATATTATTCCTAATTTTATAAACTAAGACCATAACTTAAAACCTACAGATTATGAAAAAAATCTTTCTTTGACAGGTTCAGATAAAGATGGTAATGTGATATTTTTTGGTACTCAGGATATTATGATAATAAATGTAGGACCAAAAATGAAATAAAGATATAATATTTCAAGTTGTTGATTTGTTGATTTGTTAATAAGGTGATGGGGTGATGAGGTGATCCTTGTCACCTTATTTTTTATAACATCCTCAATGTTTTGTAAGCTGATTTGTCACTCGTCATTCGTCTTCAGAAATATCATATTTTAAGATGTTTGATTATCTTCATCCAAATATTTATCCTGAATTATGACCAAACGAGATGAACTAGTAAGAGTTTTTACTTGCACAGAATTAACCTGCAGTTTTCTTAAGGCTGAATTGGAAGAAGCTGGTATTCCGGTAATGATTAGAAACGAATTCCAATCAGCAGTGGCTGCTGGGTTTGGTATTGGTGCTCCTTCAGCTGTTGACATTTATGTTACAGAGTCGAATGTGGATGCTGCGATACCTGTGATTGAGGTTTTTTTAAAAAACAATCCAACTTGTGTCTCAGAGTAGGCAGCCTTTCTTTCACTATCTTTTAAACTCTGCCATTACCGGATAATGATCAGACAAATAATAGTTTTCGGGTCCATTAAAGATTTGTGCATCTGTGCATTTTAGAGCTAGTTTAGGGCTCACGAGAATAAAATCAATCCGGTGTTTTGTAGTCTTCATTTCCTCAGCCGAAAACCACCTGGGAACATTTAAAGGGGTGGGGCAGGTACTGCGGTCTACTGCTGGAACAAAGCGTTCACAAACATCAATCAATGATAGCGATAGGAAAAGCGATAATACGCTATAGTCGTATTCGTCGTTATGTAGGTTTTTGTATTTTTCACTTTTCCTGTCTCCTTTTCTGTACCGTTCTAACTGATTTGTAAATTTATCAGTTAAAGGCACATCAAAGGGGGAATGAGCATTAAAATCACCAAGAACAATATACTGTTCAGTTTTCTCTGCCTCAATACCGATTTTTTCTGTAATTGCTATAGCCTCCCGTTTTCTGAATTGCCAATCTGCCGGACTCAGATGAACCACAAAGAAATCAATCCCATGTGTCTCACAATGGAGCATGCCGTGCCACAGACCATCAAGCAACCTTTCTTTAACTACTATGGGCTGGTTGGATGTAATTGCTACTGGATAGCCATCTGTTTTAGCAATAGCAGAATATTCATGCCCCCATTTTTTAGCAAACTTCTGAAGTCTTTCAGGTGTAAAACCATTCATTTCCTGAAGTGCCAATACATCAGGCTTATGTGTATTTACCCAATTTATCAATTCTGTACCACGCGTACTATCCTGCTTCCAATCGAAGCCGGTAAGGATGTTGTAAGTCATGACCTTTAGTTGCGGTTGGGCAGGTGATATTATGAAGCTAAGTAAGATTGCTGTTGTTAGTGCCTTGATCATCAGGGAATTATTAATTGTTGTTTTTAGATTCATCTTCTTCATACCAATCTATGTATTTATCTATTTGGAAAACTAAAAAATATGGAAGGCTCATCAATTTGTATTTTTTTCCTTTAGCTGAAGTAATTTCATCTATTTGGACATCACCGTTGTAAAAACGTATTGCTAGATTAGATTTACTAATATCCATATATTGATGAAGTGAACGCAATCGGCCAGTTGCGCCTGATTTTACTTCAATTGGGACTATTGTTGATTTATGTATATGAAGGAAATCAAGTTCAGCCACAGATTGGCTTTTTTGACCACTTGAACAAAACATCGTTTATTTTCCTGTATATCATTGTGTAAGGTAGGAATAATATCAAATATAGGCACAAAACAAAGGCAAAAAAATGACGAATGAGGCATAAAACAAGGGTAAGTATTGTTGGTTTTTAGAACAAACCAAGGGTTGGTCTTCGTCTAATAATTGCTAATTGTTAATTACTTTAAACCTAAAACATTACCCTTTAAACTTACTTTTGCCTTCTGCCTTCTGCCCTGTGCCTTAATATGGGCCGTAGTCCTGCAGGGTTTCCCACCAGGCCATGATATTTTCCGGTGGTACTCCATTTTGAATATTATGAATTGGGGCAAAGATAAAACCGCCTCCCGGTGCGAGATCGTCGATTCTGCGTTTTGTTTCATCCCTAACTTCCTGCACAGTACCAAAGGGCAGAACATGCTGAGTATCACAACTGCCGCCCCAGATTGTCAGCTCATGACCCCATTGTTTTTTAAACATCTTCGTGTCCATTCCAGCACATTTCACCTGAAATGGATTAAGAATATCAACACCGGCTTCAATTAATAATGGAATTGTTTCCATTATAGCTCCATCGTTATGGAAGAAGACTTTAATATCAGATTGAGCCTTATTCTTAATAAAATCTATCAGTCGTTTATGAAAGGGCCATATTTGTTCTTTGTACATATCCAGACTAACGAGTAGGCTGGTTTGTGTACCCAGGTCATCTGCCGTTGAGGCTATCATAACGTTATCTCCAACAGCATCAAGAGCCCTTTCCCAATATTGCATCTTGATTTCCAGTATCTTTTCCATGATAGCCTGAACTACTCCCGGATTTATATACATATCCATCATGAACTTCTCATATCCCGTCATCCACATTGCATGTTCCCACATACCTGCGCTCATTCGCCCCAGGAAATATGCCTTTTTTTCTTCAAAAACGATATGATCTGCTTCAGTTTTAAGATTTTCATATCTCTCCGGGTTCAATCCATCAGGCCATGTGAAGTTTTCAACATCCTGAATGGTCTCAACATGTGCCAGAGGACTTCTATGTAAATCATAATAATGTCCGTTCTCCAAAGGCATTTTCCATTGCATACCCCATTCATCCTGAAGGTAATGGTTCCCATTTCTTTGCCCAAGGTCTTGTAATTGACTTTCTTCAGTAACTCTTGGACCAACATTTTTTACATCGATTTTAAGAAATTCAATAAGTTCCTGATCTGTATGGGCCATCTGGGTTATGGTATCTTTAACCTCTGCTGATTCATGTAGTCCTAAGTAGGCTTTCAGTTCCTTGAGTGCATTAATATTTATACCTGAAACCATAGTTCCTCCCAGGTCAAATGGAATTCGATCCGGTTCCCGGTGGCTGAGTGCAGTGCTAACTCTTTCGTAACTCGTCATTATTTTCTAAAATCAAAATAAAACATTTTAAAAATAGCTATTTTGTGAGTCAGATTTATGCTGATGTAAAAATGATCACTTCAGCGGCAAATAAAAGACAGGACTTTTGCCTTATGCCTAATGTCCTTTGCTCTGAAAAACCTTATCTTAAACCCTATGAAAAAGATATTTATTTTGATTTTGTGTTTAACCGTTTTTGGTAGGTCAGAGGCACAGGAGATAATTGCCAGATGGACCTTCGATCAAATTCATGAAACATCAACTTTAGAGAAAATATCTGGTCAGACTGACAAAATACTTGGTTTTTTCGATCCTGTTGATGGTATTATGCATGGTGCCATCCAATTTGATGGCTATACCAGCTATCTGCAGCGAGAAAAATTCGGGCAAAATCTTCCTGAACAGTTTACTATTAATGTCTGGCTTTCTTTGGAGGCGTATCCATGGTTCCGTTGTCCGGTGTTCGACTTAAGAGCTGGAGAAAAAGAAGGAGTGCTTCTGGCAGTTAATAGGGATGGTAAGCTAAACTTGGGCATGGGTAAGCCTACTACTTGGATTGAAATGACTGGACCCCAATTGCCACTTAAAGAGTGGCTTATGCTTAGTCTGGTTGTTGAACAGGGAAATTCTGCCGTATTGTATTTAAACGGCGATAGAGTTGGTATTTA
>JAUVKA010000166.1 GCA_030592205.1 Bacteroidota bacterium
GAGGCCCCGCAGCTCGAAAAGCAAATAGTATTCCCCTTGTCGATACAATTCAGAATGACTGAAATTAACTTATCATATTCCGGAGATAAAAAAGCTTGTCTTGCTACCGGGAAGATATCCTCATCAACATCCAGTAATATTTTTACACCATCCTGAGTGTTTTTCTTAATCCTTTCACTAAGATCTGATGTTTTTGGATGAGCTTGCTCAGTGATAAGATCACCTAAATGAAATTGTTTTTCCTCTTCGATAAAATGTTGTGCCTGTTCTTGAAAATTCATATCTTGTATTTGAGCTGCTGTAACTAATTGCGTGCAATTTAATGAGAAAAAAGCTATTCCTTTTAATTGTTTTTTTTGGCCTGATAGGTTTTACCTCTGTCAGGGCTCAGCTTGCAAAGCAAAAAAAATACCCTAAAGAAATCCAGAAAGGGAAACTTGCCACTGCAATAATATCGGAAAGTGTATTTTATTTTGGTGGGATGTCATACCTGCAATTCATTTGGTATAAGGATCATAAGCGTGTTCCCTTTCATTTTTATAACGATAACTCCGGGTATCTGCAAGTCGACAAATATGGGCATGCTTTTGGTGCTTATCTTGAGAGTTACATTGGGTATCATTGGCTTAGAAGCTCCGGGGTTTCAAAAAAGCAATCATTACTTTATGGTGGTACGCTTGGTTTTCTTCTGCAGGCTCCGATAGAAGTATTTGATGGAATGTATGAGGGATGGGGTTTCTCCTGGGGCGACATGATTGCCAACTCTGCAGGTGCAAGTCTGCTAATAGGACAGGAACTATTATTTGATGATCAGGTTTTCAAATACAAATTATCATTGGCTCGATCTGAATATGCCCCAATGGCCAACGGCTATCTGGGTAATAATATCTGGCAATCTTTATTCTACGACTATAACAGTCATACTTATTGGCTCAGTGGCAATATAAACCGCTTTGTTCTTAAGGATATGCTTCCCAACTGGCTGAATCTGGCAGTAGGGTATAGTGCAAACGGTATGTTTGGTGAATTTAAGAACAGAACTTATTATCGGGGAGTACAAATTCCTGAAACTGTAAGATATCGACAGTATTTATTGTCCTTGGATATCGATTGGACAAAAATCCATACTAATTCAAAAATTCTTAACACTATTCTTCAGGCAATGGCCTTTATAAAACTTCCATTCCCGGCAATTGAGCTCAATTCATTAGGGAAGGTGAAGGGATATTGGGTTTATTACTAATAAGGCTCAGGGCTCAAGGCTCAAGGCTCAAGTAAGGCAAAAGTGACAAGTGAAACGTAATCTTTCCTCCTTGGTGCCAAGGGGGAAACAGGGAATGGTTAATTATGAATTATAAATTGTAAATTATAAATTATAAATGATTGGTGATCAGGGAATTCAAATTTTCAGACATCTTACTGCGAAGGCATTTTTTTTGTTAAAGAAATTTCGTTCCACAGTTGTCCTATCGTATGAGATGAGGCGGCTCCAGGCCATATCCTGTTCATTTTCAGAAGCTGTCCAGAAATAGGCATAGCCTCCCAGGGCCATGTATTCTCCGTATTCTGTCTTGTAACTGGATGGTAGGGCATTAAATCCACTACTGTTATTTCCATTATTATTGTTTGTCCAGCCATAGTTGGATTTAAGTTTAAAACCAGGATTGTCTCCCAGATAATCTGTAAGCAGGTCCCAGTCACTATCCGTGGGTAAGCGCCAGCCGGAAGGGCAGGCATAAGTAGCGGCAGACCAGTCGTATAGTCGGCCATAAGTTGCACAAGTATCCGGGTCGTCTCCATGGCAATAACAACCCTCAAATGTGTTGAAATTCAGATTTTCAGCCATCCAGAGCTGAGTACCTATTTTAGTTGTCAAATAATTTCTGTCATCACGGATATCCACCAGATAAAAATCTTCAATATTGACCACCTCTTTGTAAGTAGCTGTTAATCCTTTTGAGTCGACTACCTCAAGATTAACATAGTAAAAACCACTTGGGTTAAAGCCTTTTTTTGCTGTTTTCTCAGTTGAATATTCTGTATCCCATCTTCCGTCATCTTCCCAATCCCAACGAATCATAAGCTGGGAAGTTGAATCTTCCAGGTCGGATGAAGCGGATGCATCAAAGGTGAAAAGAGTTTCGATGGTCCCGGTATTGCTGCTTATAGTGAAGCTGGCCACCGGTGGTGTATTCTCAGCTTCCTTTTCTGTGCATTGAGTTAGGGCCATCAGTATTGACAAACCTAAAAAACTGCTAATAAAATGCTTTCTAAACATAGTAATGGATCATTAATACAGGGGGGACAGATAAAAGTAGTGAAAGCTTTAGATGATGGCAAACAAAATAGGAAAAAAGGAACGAATGATGAATTATCAATTATTGATAGTCAAAGGCCAAATAGAGGTCTAAAATCAAGCCCGAATAGGACACAGAAGTTGGGGGTTTTGTTTAGCGACAATTTTTATTCAATTTAAATGCTGATAATTAATTACTTATAAGGATTTGTTCCCTAACTTGTACCTAATAGAAAAACTAAACTGATGACAACTCTTAGCAAAATAGCATGGGCCTTGATCTTTGTGATGATGGTTCTTGTTTTTAAAAAAGAATTAGCAGCCCAGGAAAGGTATGTTCTGCAAAAGCTCAAGAGCGAAATTGTATTTGATGGTTTGAGTAATGAACCTGCATGGCAGGATATTGAAGCTTTACCATTGATAATGTTCCAGCCGGAATATGGAGGGACTTTATCTCAATATACAGAACTAAAAGTAGCCTATGATGATAACTATCTCTATTTTACTGGATTGATGCACGACAGTCAGCCCGATAAATGGCAAGTTCAGTTCAAGCGAGATGATTGGAAGTACAATTGCGATTGGCTCGGTCTGATAATCGATACTTTCAATGATAAAGAGAATACAGTTGTTTTTGCAACATCTCCATCAGGAGGCCGGACGGATGTAGCTTTTTCCAATGATGCAAAATCTGTAATGAGTGATATGAATCTCAGTTGGAATACCTTTTGGGATGTAAAAACGGTTACTGATGAAAAGGCATGGTATTCTGAAATTCGCATCCCATTTTCCAGCTTGAGATTTCAGGAAAAGGGAGATGAGGTAGTAATGGGTATTACAGCTTTCCGATATATTTCAAACTTAAATGAATCCTACGATTTTGCGCAACCTGATATAAAGCATGGATTCTGGGGTTTATATAAAGCATCACAGGCACAGGAATTTGTGATAAGAGGGGTGAATAGCAAGAACCCTGCATATATTACACCTTATATCTTAGGCGGTTTGGAACAGGTAAATCAACTTAACGATCCCGGGACAGATTATCAGCGGGTGGATAAATACAAGTGGAATGCAGGTGTTGATCTTAAGTATAGGTTATCTGATAATTTCACCATGGATGTATCCTTGAATACCGATTTCGCCCAGGTAGAAGCTGATGATCAACAAGTTAATCTTACCCGATTTTCATTGTTTTTTCCTGAGAAACGATTATTCTTTCAAGAAAGGCGGTCGAACTTCGAATTCAATTTTGATCAATTTAACAGGCTTTTTTACACCAGGAGAATTGGGATTGATAGGGGGAGCCCGGTAGGTATATACGGAGGAGGAAGAATTGTTGGACGGGTTGGTTCGTGGGATGTTGGATTTTTATCTATGCAGGCAGCCCCAACCGAGAATCTTTTTTCTGAGAATTTTGCTGTGATGAGGTTTAGGAAGCAGGTGATAAATAGCAACAGCTACATCGGGGGAATTCTAACTAATAGGATGGATTTTAAGAATAACTACAACAGGGCTTACGGTATTGATGGGATATTTCGACTTTTTGGAGATGACTATCTGAATGTGATGTGGGTACAGAGTTTTGAGAATGATAACCTCAATAAGCCATTGTCTTTAGATCCATCCAGGATATACCTTAACTGGGAACGGCGTACAGCGAAAGGTTTAGGATATGATTTGAGTTTTTCCAGGGCAGGTTCCGACTATAATCCGGGGATGGGTTATGAGCGGCGAAAAGATTATTCACAATATGGAGTGATGGTATTTCATGGCTGGATTCCGGAGAAGAAATTTATTTATAGCCATCAACTTACTCTTAACACTTTTCAATATATGAGAAACTCTGATGGTTCAAGGGAATCTGCTGAACTGTGGCTTGGGTGGGAATTCAGCACTCAGGAAAATGCAGGCCTGAAACTAACTCAAAAAGTTATTTATGACAATTTGATAAAGGATTTTAACCTGTCAGAGAATGAATTTGTTCCAATAGGTAGTTACACATTTTCTAATCTGAAAGCTGAAATCTATTCTCCTCGAGGAAAGACATTAAGTATTGGATCGATATTAAATATTGGACCATTTTACGACGGCTGGATTAATTCTGTGAGTATATCACCAAGAGGAACTTTTAATAATCGGGTTGAACTAACGGGAACCTACCAATTCAATATGGTGACATTTTCTGACCGTGATATGGAGTACAATGCCCATGTTTTTAGGTTAAAGGGTGTATTGGGTTTTAGCAATAAACTTTCATTTGCTGCCTTTGTCCAGTACAACAGTGCCATTGATGCTGTATTGGCCAATGCCCGCCTGCGCTACAATCCCAAAGAGGGAACAGATCTGTATATCGTTTATAACGAAGGGTATAATACAGAAAGATATCGGGATATTCCAGCACTACCAATCAGCAACATCCGTACAATAATGCTTAAATATACCTATACGTTTATTTTGTAAACAAAATAAACGTAAGGCACAAGGCAAAGGGCAGATGGCAAAAGTAAGGCTCAAGACAAAGGGCACAAGTAAGAAAAAAAGCAATTAATAATTTATAATTAATAATTTATAATTGTTTTTACCCATTTCGAGCTATCTGTTCAAGGCGATTAAGGTCCAGGATTTTTGCATGGTTGCGTGTAAGCTCGAAAATCCCTTCATCTTTGAATTCTTTCAGGATTCGGCTAACGGATTCTTTGGTCATGCTTGAATACTCTGCAAGATCGGCACGGCTGAGATCCATTTTGAAGTTTAGCTCGCCATAAACTTCATGATGAAGAAAAAGAAGAGCATCGGCAATCCGCCCGGCCATATTTTTATGGATTATGTTCCGGAACCTGTCGTAGAGCAGTATAGATCGTTCTCCAATACTACGATGAAATCTTTTCGCAAATTCCTTGTTTAGTTCAAACATCTTGCGAATGATGTTCATATTAATAAAGCAGGCTTTGGTATCAGTCAAAGAAACTACTGAAAAATGATATCGGTTATCCAAAAACATGCCTGGTGAAGTGATCAGGGTGGTTGGCATGACGATAGTAAGCAGGATGTCGGGTTTTCCGGGTGTTTCTAATACCAGTTTTGCTAATCCATCAGAAAGAGATACAACATTTGAGATCGGACTTCCTTGTTTGGATATTACCTCCCCGGCACGAAATGAAGTATCATAGCGATTTTCATATATCTCGTTTAACTGGCTCTTAGTCAGGGCCTTAAACAAGCTGCACTTATTAAAGCACTCGGCACAAGTGAAGTTTTCCTGTGTGTATGGCATGTAACAAATATTGCTCTATGTGAAATTACATATAATGATGATATATATTACAAAGTAGAGTGATTTATGTTTCATTATCTATGATTTTTGTCAAAGAAAAGCTGTCTTGATTCATGAAATTTTGGATATAAATCTTGTGCTTTCCTATGAACAGGATAAATGCTTTTGGTAATTTTCTGCAAGGAAAAACATTAATTTAAGAGGATATGAAAAGAATTTTTAGTTTACTTATGCTTAGCGCTTTAGCGATTTTTGCGGTACTTGTTGTATTACCAGGTTGCGAAGGTCCGGCCGGCGATCCTGGTGCTAATGGTACTGCTGGTATTGATGGAACCGATGGAACTGATGGTGTTGATGCCAACAGTTTTTGTATTGAATGCCACACCTTGGCAAACAAAAACACTATTAAGGCGCAATTTACAATGTCATCTCATGGTTCTCCAGGTTTTGCTTTAGGTTATGCCGGGGCAAGGGGCAATTGTGCAAAGTGCCATTCGCATCAGGGTTATTTGGAAACTGTGATGACAGGCAGGGATACAATTGGAAATCCAATTGGAATACCAACTGCTTTTGAATGTGGAACTTGTCACGATTTTCATTCTACTCTTGCGGAGGATGAATTCCCGGATTATGCATTGCGTAACAATGAAACAGTTAGCCTGATGTATAACGACCATGCGACAACAGTCAATTTACCTGGTTCTGGTAATGTTTGTGGATATTGCCACCAGCCACGTCCGCAAGATGGCTTTCCGCTTATACCGGATGGAACTGATTCCATAGCGGTTACCAGTTCACACTGGGGAACTCATTATGGGACTCAGTCAATTATTATGGAGGGTGTTGAAGGATTTGAAGTTGCTGGTTCGATGGCTTACGAAAACAGTGGACATACAGAAACCCTTGATTGTGCTGCCTGCCATATGAATAAAGAGGGTGGAGAAGATGTTGGAGGCCATACCTTTAATATGGTAAGCCCAGCTGAAGTAGAGAATATTGCAGCTTGTACGAGTTGTCATTCCAGTCTGACTTCCTTCGACTTCAATGGTGTTCAAACTGAGATTGAGGGATTGATTCATCATCTGGACGAACTTCTGATGGAGCACAAACTGATTGATGATACCGGTCATGCAATTCCTTATACTGCTGATAATGGCCTGGGAAGGAAATTTACTTCAAATGAAGCAGGTGCAGTATTTAATTTATTGCTGATGCATTACGAAGGCAGCCATGGTGTACATAACTATAAGTATACTAAAGCCATATTGGTAAATACCATCGAAATGGTAGAAGCCTGGTAGAGGAAATTAATTTTTAGAGTTGAAAAGAGGATGTAACCAAGGGGCATCCTTTTTTTATGACCCCCCTGAATCTTCCGGATCAAGTCTGGGACAGGCCCCAATGTTACATTGTCTGATTGACATCAACCCGAGGCACAAGGCTCCGGGCTACGGTCTCTTTTTCGTAACCTTTTGTTGTCATTCGTCACTCGTCACTCGTCACTTCTTCAAATGTTTCTCCAGCCACTGATCCTGTTCCCACATCATATGGAGGATGCTTTCCTTAGCGCTGTAACCATGACTTTCATTCGGTAGCATTACCAGTCGTACGGTAGCTCCCAGTCCTTTGAGTGCATTGAAGTATCTCACACTTTGTAATGGATAGGTTCCCGAATTATTGTCGGCTTCACCATGAATCAGAAGTAGAGGGGTTTTCATCTTATCAGCATGCATAAAGGGCGACATGGTATAATAAACATCTGGAGCTTCCCAATAGGATCGCTGTTCACTTTGAAAACCAAAGGGGGTTAGCGTTCTGTTATAGGCACCGCTCCGGGCAATTCCTGCGGCAAACAGGTCGCAATGCGAAAGCAGGTTGGCAACCATGAAAGCACCATAACTATGCCCACCAACAGCTACTTTGTTTCTATCGATATAACCTAATTTGTCAACTGCATCTATCGCTGCCCTGGCATTTGCCACCAGCTGGCCTCGGAAGAGATCATTAGGCTCCGTATCCCCTTCACCGACAATAGGGAAGGCTGCCCCGTCCAGTACCACATATCCTTTAGATACCCAATGAATGGGAGAACCATAATTGGGGGAGGTGAACCTGTTAGGATTCGAAGTAATCTGTGCTGCACTGGCCTTATCCTTAAACTCACGTGGATAGGCCCATAGGATCATTGGCATCTTTTCCTTCTTGTCCATATCGTATCCTACAGGAAGATATAGAGTGCCCGAAAGGTCCAGACCATCATCACGCTTATATTTAATCACCTCTTTATGAACATTTTGAATGCTTTTAAAAGGATTCTCGAAAAAAGTAATCTGTACTAACTTATTACGTTTCAGGTTTCTGAAATAGTAGTTAGGATATTCACTTTTTGATTCAATGCTTACCAACAATCGACTTTTTTTTGTGTCGTATTCTCTTAGGTTTTCCAGTTTATCGGTGTATGCCGACTGATAAATCCGTTCTTTTTCAAGAGTTTTCAGATCGAGCATATCAATAAATGGAAATTGTCCTTTTTCTGAATATCCTCTAC
>JAUVKA010000371.1 GCA_030592205.1 Bacteroidota bacterium
AAAGGAATAATTTCAATGCCGGATGTCAAACTTCCCCATGTGTAAGTAACTGGTGTAAACAACATGGTAGTCAATTCACGGTTTGGATCACCAGTCCATTCGCCTCCGTCCCATCCACTTCCTTTGAAGAACTTAAAATGATACGTTCCGTCTGCAATATTCAAGGCAATTGAATAGGTTTTATCTCCATCAGGATCGGTCAACTCGTTAAAAGTATTTGATCCGGGTTCAGCCCATGTGCCATAATCGCCCCCAAAGTCACCTGCTACATAAACCTTTTCTCCCTCAGTCAGTTCAACATCACTCATATCCACATTGAGAACTTGGTTCTCCGGGACAATCCCATTTGGATCGTTGTTAACTAAGATATCGTCAAAATATATGATGATATCGTCTGTCAGAGCAAGTGGGTCTTCAAAATCCGGCATAAAAGCTATAACAGGATAAGTACCTGTTTTGGAAGAGAAGTCAAAAACCATATCCTGCCAGGTCCCAGTAAGTACCTGTTCATTCATGGCGGCCGCTTCCAGCGTCCCAGCATCTCCCCCCTCCAGCTTGAATTTAATCGGACTAACGCGGGGTTTCCATACTTTAACGTGAACGTATTTGTTAGTAGTTACATCAACAGGAACGGGTAAGGCTGACCAAAATCCACCCCAGGGTACTCCATCTTTGTCGCGTATGTATTGAATAACAGTGGCACTGGTATTAATGCCTGATGGGTCAGGATTCGGAATAAGAGTCATAGTGCTCAGATCTTCAGCTCCTCCGAGCATGTAATTCAGACCGATGTGCTCATAATCTTCGATCACGTAAGCCGCCTCAGTTCCCACAGTGGGATCATTGTTGATGGTCAGATCATCGAAATAGATAATGATATCCTCGGCCAGTGTGAGTGGATCTTCAAAATCAGGCATAAAAGCAATAACCGGGTAGGTTCCTGTTTTCGAAGAAAAATCGAAAACCAGTTCTTCCCAGGCATTGGTAAGGGTCTGCTCATTCATTGAGGCTAATTCGAGTGTGCCTGCATCTCCACCTTCCAGTTTGAATTTGACCGGGCTAACGCGGGGTTTCCAAACTTTCACATGGACATATTTATTTGTAGTAACGTCCACATGGTTCGCCAGGGCTGACCAGAATCCTCCCCAAGGCACACCATCCTTATCCCGAACAAATTTCACTACCATGTCACTGGTGTTTATTCCTGTCGGATCAGGATTTGGAACAATTTGAAAAGAACTCAGGTCTTCAGCTCCCCCGGCCATCATGTTCATCGTTATGGATTCGAAGTCTTCAACAACCTGAGCTTTTGACATGCCGGCAAAGGCCAACGTGATGATTAATAAAAGAGTAAAATTTTTCATAAAGTAGATTTAAAAGATTAATAACAAATAATTAGGAATTTTTGTGATGCATTCTTCAGTTAGTTAAAAAAAATGATTTGCTGAGGTAATTGGCAGAATTGGGACCAATCATAAGCCTGAATTCGCCTGGTTCTGAGTCATAACTAAAATCAGACCTATAAAACTTCAGATCATCTTCGCTAATGGTAAATTGTACCTTAATGGATTGTCCGGGTTCTATCCTGACTTTTTTAAAACCTTTCAGCTCCTTAATGGGGCGGGTAACAGAACCCATTATATCGCGGATATAGAGCTGAATAATCTCCTCGCCTGGTACTTCACCCCTGTTTTCAACCAGGACTGAAGCCGTGAGGATTTGATCTTTTGAGATAGTATCCCTACTAATCCGGAGGTCTGAATAAGAATATTCAGTATAGCTCAGCCCAAATCCAAACGGATATAAGGGCGCATTAGGAATGTCGATGTATTTGCTGGTATACTTATTATTTGGATCAAAGGGCCGTCCAGAGTTCTTGGTGTTATAATACACCGGGATTTGTCCTTCGTTCTTGGGAAATGACATCACCACTTTACCCGAAGGATTCATTTTCCCGGTTAGCACATCAACAATGGCTTCACTGGTTTTGGTACCTAAATGCCAGGTATTTAAGATCGCGGGAATATGCTGGTCTATCCAGGATAAGACCAGTGGTCTGCCGGCCATTACCAGCACAATGATGGGTTTTCCAGCTGCAGCAACCTGTTCGAGAAGTTCCTGTTGTACTCCTGGAAGACCCAGCTGGCTTCGGCTGGCTGCTTCCCCATTTTGCTTGTAATTCTCGCCAAGGGCCATGATGATCAGGTCAGCTTGCCTCGCCGCTTCAAGGGCCTTGCCGAAAGCCGAGCGATCGTCTCCAAAAGTTTCACAACCTCGGGCAAATCTGAGCTGGCTCTCCGGCCATCTTTGCATCAAGGCTTCTTTTAGAGTGGTCACTTTCGCAGGATCTCCAGCGGCATGCCAGGATCCCATCAGGTCCTCCCTGTTATCCCCCAAGGGGCCGATCAGGGCAATTTTTTTACTGCCCGGTAGAATAGGCAACAGTTTATCGCCCTTCACTGGTTCATTTTTCAACAGTACTATAGACTGTCTGGCTGCTTCGAGTGCATGATCCAAAAGTTCCTTGGAATAGATTACAGCGGCTTCCACAGAATCGTTCAGGTATAGGTAGGGATCAGAAAAGAGACCCAAATCATACTTTAGGTTCAGTACCCTTCTAACAGCCTGGTTAATTGTGGATTCAGAAATGACTCCTTGTTGTACAGATTTTTTGAGGTAGTTTAAAAAGGCACAGCCCTGCATATCCACATCGACTCCGGCTGCAACAGCCTGTTCGCCTGCTTGTTTGACATCTTTTGCATAGCCGTGTTGCACCATTTCATTAATACCGGTGTAATCGCTTACTACCATCCCTTCAAAGCCCCACTCATTTCTCAAAATGTTCATCAGATGCGTATTGGCAGTTGCGGGTACTCCGTTTACTTCGTTAAAGGCAGTCATAATCGAAGCAACCCCTGCCTTGACGGCTTGTTCAAAAGGTGGTAAGTATTGACTACGCAGGCTTAGTTCTGATAGATCCACGGTTGCGTAATCTCTTCCAGCCATTGGGGCTCCATAGGCGGCATAATGTTTGACGCATGCGGCCATGGTAAAGGGATTTGACAGGCAATCTCCCTGGAATCCACTTACGCGTGCGGCGGCTATTTGTCCACTCAGCCAGGCATCTTCTCCATTGCCTTCGGCCACACGGCCCCATCTGGGATCCCGGCTCACATCCACCATAGGGGCAAAAGTCCAGTTAAGCCCTGAGGCAGCCGCTTCACGGGCCGCCAGTCTGGCTGATTTTTCAATCAATTCCAGATTCCATGAGCAGGCTTCGGCCAAGGGAATGGGGAAAATTGTTTTGTGTCCGTGAACCACATCGTAGCCAAAAAGCATAGGAATGCCCAGGCGAGTTTCATTAACGGCCAGGTTTTGCAGAACCCTGTTGTAGACGACGGTATGAGCATTGAAAATATTTCCACAACGGCCGGCAATCACTTCCTGCCGGTAATCTTCATTCAGAACCGGGCCGGTTACCTCCCAACCGTTGGTCAATAGGGTCATTTGTCCGATTTTTTCTTCCAGCGTCATCCGACCGATAAGTTCGTTGACAAATTTCTCTTTGTCTGATTTGCTCTGGTCAGCCGGCTCACATGAGGCAAACAGCATAGCCAGAGCAAATGGTAAATATCTTGTTAGCAATATTGTTTTCTTCATTTTTCGTTAACCTAATAGGTGAATCCTAAAACATTAAGGCCATTTCGTATTTCTTCATTCTTCATGAATAGGTCCCATAACAGACCTGTTCTGTAATTCTCAATCATCAGTATTTCAGGCCCCTGATCTATGGCGATGTAAGAGTCAGCCCACCAGCCAACTGAAATATTGAAAGCATCGTAAAAACCATAGGGCCCCCACAGTTTATCACCCAGGAGATAATAGAAATGCCGGATAGCCCGCATTGATTTTTCCGGAGTATATGGAATGGAAGAAATCGCCGCTGTTGGCGTTATAACTCCTTTGTCGTTGGTGGGTGAATGAGCGCTGTAACCCTCTTGATTATCGCTGGCAGTCAGGCCCCAACAATCAAGGCTGTATCCCAGATAATCGTATGGATTATCTTCGCACCAGAGTTGATTGATCTTGGCATGTGCCACATTCTGCTCCCAATAATCGGCATATTGGTCTTTAAGATTTCTGGGATCCAGACCGAGAAATGAATAATGGGCAAAGAACAGGGGACCGCCGTAAGCTGGGCCCAGTGGAAGAGATATCCCATAATAGCTTCTGCCATTGACTATTCCACCATTTGAGCTGTATCCC
>JAUVKA010000320.1 GCA_030592205.1 Bacteroidota bacterium
GTCGTTTGAGGATTTTGAATTCATTCTGGTGGAAGATGGCTCATCCCGTAAGGCTGATTTTCTTCTCAAAGATTATGAAAATAGTTTTCCCATCATCTATCTTGACAGGGAGAATCAAGGTCCTTCGATGGCCAGAAATACCGGTATGGAAGTGGCTAAAGGGGATTATCTTCTATTTATCGACAGCGATTGTATTGTTCCAGCTGATTGGATGCAAAAATTGTTTGACTCCCTGAAGGAAGAAGCGGTTGATTGCTTTGGAGGACCAGACCGTGCTGCAAGCAGTTTTAATGCAGTGCAGAAAGCAATTTCATTTGCGATGACTTCTCTGATAACTACTGGAGGTATTCGGGGAGGGAAGCGACAAGTAGACAGGTTTTATCCAAGAAGTTATAATATGGGGATAAGCCGTAAATTATATCAGGATATGGGTGGGTTTCCCATTACACGTATGCATCCTGGAGAAGATATGGTTTTTAGTGTTGAATTAATCAAACGCGGTTTTAAAACTGCTCTTTTTAATGACGCATTCGTCTATCATAAAAGGCGATCCACTCTTAAGCAATTTTTTAAGCAGGTTTACAAATTTGGTTATACTCGTTATATTATTTCTAAAGTTTACCCTGACACAAAAAAAATATTTTACTGGTTCCCAAGTATTTTTCTTTTCGGATCACTATTCTTGTTATTCGCCGGAGCATTAATTCAGCCGTTTTTTCTAAGCCCGCTGATCTTTTTGTTTATTCTGATTTTTGCTATTTCGAGCTATGTTAATCTAAGCCTTAAAGTGGGATTTCTTTCGATTATTACCTCCATTATTCAGTTAGTCGGTTATGGCTGGGGATTTGCTCGCTCCTTTTTTAATATTGAAGTGTTGGGCAAAGATGAATTCGGAGTTCTGAAAAATGGTTTTTATCCTGATAAATTTCTTTGATATTCTACCCAGTTGATGATATCCTGTACAGATTCAGGATGGACGTTTAGCATGCCTTTATACTTTTTATTCCAGGTGATCTGGCGCTTTGCGTAATGCCTTGAATTTCTTTTTATCAGTCGAATTGCTTCTTCCACAGGATATTGCCCCTCAAAATAATCGAACCATTCCTTGTATCCAACAGTATTTAGCGCATTTAATCCTTTCAATGGATATAGGCCTAAGGCTTCTTTTTCCAGACCTTCTTTAATCATCATGTCAACACGTTGGTTTATGCGCGTGTAGAGTTTCTCCCGCTCCATTTCAAGGTTGACTATAAGTGGGATGAAGGGGCGAGGCCTGTCTTTTCTGATCCGGAATGAGCTGAATTTCTGGCCGGTACTGAACCAGACTTCTAAGCCGCGAAGTACTCTTTTTGGGTTGTTTATGTCGACTTCATCGTAGTACTCAGGATCAATTTCTCTTAATTCTTCTGCCAGCACTTTTACACCATCCTTTATCATCCTTTGCGTAAGCTTATTCCTCAAAACAGGATCCGGATCAGGAATATCATCCATCCCGTATAAAACAGCATCCAGGTATAGTCCGGAACCTCCGGCAATGATGACTATATTATTATCCGAATAGAGTTTATCTAAAAGATTCAATACTTCTGTTTCAAAATGGTATGCATTATAATAATCATGAATGGAAAGGTTTCCAATGAAGTGATGTGGAACAGCTGCCAATTGCTCTGAAGATGGGACAGCTGTCCCAATATTCATTTCCCTGTACATCTGCCGGGAATCACAGGATATTATTTCCGTTTTCCAGTGTTTGGCAAGTGAGATGCTGGAATCGGTTTTTCCAATGCCTGTAGGTCCTGTTACGATCAGCAAATATTTGTTTGGATTACTCATGATAAATTGATCAGAAATTCCAAAGTGTCAACACCATCTGCATAATCACTTAAACCTGGTTTTTGCGAATTGCCGAATTCGATGACCTTATCCCAGTGATCCGGATCTCCCACTGTACACTGGATTTGTTCTGCATATATTTTCCGAAATTGTTCAATCTCATTTGAGCTCTTATAATAGATGTAGTGAATCAGCCCAAGTGGAGAATTCAGTTCGGAACTTTCAACAAATAGTAATTTTCCTGCATCATTATAGAGAGTATTGTGGAGGGCAGCTTTGGCTCTTTGATAGCTCAGGTTGTTTTTATAAGGAGCAGGGATGATCATTTTAGTGTTTTTAATAATCTGGATAAAGGAGAAAAGATCAAATCCATCCGGTAAATACAGGAGGGAGATATTTCTGCATCCAAGTCCATAGAACCAAAGAATATCTTTTGCAATTTCTTTCAGGTCTTCTCTGCTTTCATTGCCGGATAACAATCCTATAGAGTTACGATTGTGGCGAATAATCATGGGCTTTCCTGAAAATTGCTGTTTAATTATACGCGAAGTATTATTACTCCCGGTCGCTATAATAACCCCGGCTTCTGGCAGGATATCTGTAGTAAATTCAATATAATCATTCCATTCTTCATCAAATTCAAGTATCCATTTTCGAAGCAGTGGGAAAAGAATATTATCGCGGGAGGAAAGCTTGCCCAGAAAACGATGTCCTGATAACAATGTGCAGAGAAAGTCATGAAATCCAACCATTGGGATGTTGCCAGCCATGATTACCATTATTACTCTGCTTGTAAGGGATCTTTCGCCAAAATAATATTCTGAATGCCATTTTCTAATGGCTTTCTGGCTGAGTGTTTGTCCCCATGTTAAGATTACCTGGAAAACAGAATCAGAAGTAAACCATGGATTCTGCGTGCTTATTAATGGAAGCAGCTCTTGCAGTTGCTTGGACTGCCGGGGATATTTGAGCGGAACTTTAGAAGAAAGATCCCTAAATAAATCACCTAAAAATTCCAGTAATGCAATACGATGCTCCAAAGGCTTCATAAGGGATAAAAATATGAAAAAAAAAGACCTGTCGGAATACACCGGCAGGTCTTTGAGATATAAAAGATTTTATAAGCTCTTAGAAAAGTTTTTCGATCAGGTCTACAACACGTGCAGAATATCCCCACTCGTTGTCATACCATGACAAAACCTTAACTGTTTTCCCTTGAACCATTGTGCTCATAGCATCAAAAATCGAACTATGCTCATTATGGATTATGTCAACGGAAACGATTGGATCTTCTGTATATTCCAGGATGCCTTTCATTGGACCGTCGGCAGCTTTTTTCATAGCGGCATTGATTTCGTCAATGCTGGCTTCAGTTTTTAGATTTACTACCAGGTCAACCAGTGATCCTGTTGGAGTGGGAATACGGATAGCCATTCCATCCAGCTTTCCAGCCAGATCAGGGATCACTATGCCCAATGCTTTGGCTGCACCGGTTGTGGTAGGAATTTGAGAAACTGCACATGAGCGGGCACGGCGCAGATCACTGTGTGGTCCATCAAGAATATTTTGGTCATTAGTATAGGCATGGATTGTGGTCATCAATCCATTTTCTATTCCAAACGCATCATTCAATACTTTGGCAACCGGGGCAAGACAATTGGTGGTGCAACTGGCATTGGAGACACACTGGTCTTCCTTACGCAAGTCTTCATCGTTAACACCAAGGACAATAGTATTGTCAATTTTATCTTTAGAAGGAACGGTCAAAATCACTTTTTTGGCACCATTCGTAAGGTGATCTCCATATCCACCTTTTGCACTTTCTTTCAGACGGAAAATACCTGTAGATTCAATAACTACATCAGGGGTTTGGGACCATTTAATATCGATAGGACTTCTTTCAGCGGTAACAGTAACCTTGTTCCCATTAACGATTAAAGCTTCCTTATTATACTCAATCGTACCATTAAACCTACCCTGGGTAGAGTCATATTTCAGTAAATGTGCCAGAGTTTTTGTATCAGTCAGGTCGTTAATTCCAACGACTTCCAGATCCGGTCTTTCAATGATTAATTTAAAAACGTTTCGACCAATTCGACCGAAACCGTTAATTCCAACTTTAATTTTTGACATGATTTATTTCTTAATTGTTAACTAATATGTGCCTTGCTAAATTTCTCACAAAGGTACTATAAAAAATGTGCAATATTTATGAAATAAGTCATGATTTTAACTAAACCTAAGCAGCTTGTAATGAGAAGGATAGATAATGCAGGATGCGTGTTAATGGATTTGCAGATTGCTTGGGAGAAGCGCATGGCCATACGTCTTGAGTTTTGAGTCTTGTATCTTGTATCATAAAAAAAGGTATCCCATTTGGAACACCTCTTTTTTATTATGAAATATTTTCTTTTATCGAACCATAAACCTGGAAGTAGTTTTCTGGCTATTAGCGTTCATCCTGATCAAATATGATCCGGATTCAAGTCCGCTAACTTCAAGGTTATATTGACTATCACCAGCTGATTGGTTATTCAGTGTAACCAGCTTAACCATACGTCCCTGGAGGTCGAAGATTTGGAATTCCACATCTCCGGCTTTGTCCAGCTTATAATGAATCTGGGCCAGGTCAGTAACCAGGTTGGGGTGGATGTTTACATCAATATTAGTTTCTGCAATAATGATTGGACCGGTACCGGTGGCTCCTTTTGTAGAGAATGTTTCAGATTTCCATAATCCACGGCCAAAGGTTGCAGCATAAACTGTTCCATGATTTTCGATTCCCCATTCTGCATTGTTGGCTAAATATTGCTGTCTGAGTTCGAAAACGGGAAGAATCTCCATTCCTTTTTGATTTTCACTGGACCAGCTTGGCTGAGCACTGAAAATATCTTTGGTTGACCATACACCATATTCTGTACCAACAATTACTTCCTTGCTGTCTCTCCAGTTAAACATTGCATCAAATACCGGAGCCTGTGGCAGGTTTCCTTGTATAGGTGTAAAAGCATTTGTGGAGTCGGCAGCAGTTGTAGCTGTTCTTGACAAGTAAATGAAATTATCATTACCATAGTTACCACATGTAACTATCACATTGTCAGGATTATTAGGATCAACATTGATACTAGTAGGAATCTGATCAAATGTTCCTATTTCTGCCGTTACCTGAA
>JAUVKA010000329.1 GCA_030592205.1 Bacteroidota bacterium
AATCGGCCAGAGCAAATCCCAAAAGGCCACTGGCACTAGGACCATATAATCCGTTTGCATTTCCAAAAGAGTCTTCACAGGCAGCTCCAATAATGGAAATATCGATATCGACATCCCCATCCTGAATGGCCTGATATCGCCCTCCGTGCGACCGCAAAACGGCTGTTCCCTCCATCTTTCCTTCAGAGCAAAACTTACCAAGAGGACCATTCATACTCCCTTCAATTCTATTGATGGTTCCATCTTCCAGGTAAGGGATGAGATGTTCATGACAGGGAAATGATGCTGATGGAATCCAAACCAGATTTTTTATACCCAACTCATTTGCAATATCAAATACCTGATTAGCCAGCAGATCGCCATTACGGAAATGATGATGCGTTGAAATTGTCATCCCATCCTTCAAACCGGCTTTAAGCAATGCTTCCCGAAGGCCAGGCACTCTTTTATCCCCATCACTTGGGTAATTTGCACATGAAGATATTTTCGGTCCCTTTTTATTCGCATCCGGAATAAATTTACCTACTCCCTGAAAAGGAGTGACAGGCTTCCCATTGATCTCCTGCGGCACCCATCTGCCGGCAGCATTTTGAATAAGCTTCGATTTATTCATTTTCGTCCCTCCAGTTTTCATTCAGCAATCCTAGTTCTAATCCTAGCGTCACTACCCGCTCGGCTCTTTTCACAACAGGAGGGTCGATCATTTTCGACCCCAGAGAAACCACTCCCAGTCCTTTACTGCCAGCAATATCGAAAGCAGTAACAATTTTACAAGCCCTCTCCAACTCTTTCTGCCCTGGGGCAAAATTTTCATGTATTACCTTTATTTGTCTTGGGTGAATGCAACCCATTCCGTCGAATCCAAGACTTTTCGATTCCTGAACTGTCTGAGCAAGTCCTTCCATATCTCCAACATCTGAAAAAACTGAATCAATTGCCTGGATACCTGCTGCTTTACATGCATTAACCACTGCTGAACGTGCATAAAATGATTCCCTACCATCCAAACTGCGCCTGCAACCAAGGTCGGCAGTATAATCCTCCAGCCCTATTGCCATTGCCACCACATTGCCGGCTGATGAAGCAATCTCGTATGCTTTAATAACACCCAGTGCGTTCTCTATAATCGGCATCAACCAAATCTGTCCCCTAATTCCGTGTACTGTTTTTAGTTTGTCAATCTCCTCATTAACCTGCTTCACCTGGTCTCCACTTTCGCACTTGGGCAGAAGAATTAAATTCACCCCATGGGGCACTACATAGCTGAGATCTTCAATTCCCATTGGAACCTGATTAATGCGCACCATCTTCTCAGTCCCATAAAAATTAAGGTTTCTCAACGCATTCCTTACTATAAAGCGTGCCTCATGCTTCTTAGAATATGCTACAGCATCCTCCAGATCAAGGATTAAGCCATTGGGTTTATGAAGACCGGCGTTAATCATCAGGCTCGGGGTGTTCCCCGGCAGGTAGAGCCGGGAAAAGCGGAACTGATCCCTCGCAGTGGGAGTAAAACTTTCAAAACCAGAACCCCTCAGGAATTCCTTATCAGTATCAATGAGTTTTTTTATGGCAGCTTCCAATCGGGCCGCCAAAACCCATGGCAGGGCTCCGGTATCCGTCAGACTGATACTCATATTCTGAATATTGAAATAATTCAGCACTTCCCGGATAAGCTCTTCTATGCTCTCTCCGAAAAGGGCCTTGACCCTGCTTTGCATGCTTATTTTTATCCCACCTGAAAGCATGGGTTCAAGCATTACCAGACAGTCGGAGCGGGTTCTTCCGCCGGCATTCCCTGATTCGGCAAATTTTTCCTTGTAGTCCACGAATTATGAATTTTTGGAGTTACGCAAATATACATTTTCTTAAAGAAGAAAACTCAGTAGGATTCCTGCCGCAACCGCGCTGCCTATAACACCCGACACATTGGGAGCCATGGCATGCATCAAGAGGTGATTTGTTGGGTCATATTTCAGACCTTCATTTTGCACCACCCTGGCCGAGTCAGGAACGGCAGATACACCTGCTGCTCCAACCAGAGGATTTATCTTTTCATCCTTCGGCAGAAACAAATTCATAACTTTGGCGAAGGTGATTCCTCCTGCTGTGGCAACCATAAAGGAAAGAGCCCCCAGCCCAAAAATCATTATAGAATCTGTTGTTAAAAACACGTCAGCCTGGGTTGAAGCCCCGACAGTTAAGCCAAGCAATATGGTTACAGTATCTATCATTGAATTTCTTGCCGTATCAGCAAGTCGACGGGTTACTCCGCTCTCTTTAAGCAGGTTACCAAAGAATAGCATGCCAAGCAATGGTAAAGAACTAGGTGATATAAAGGCTGTAAGAAGCAGTCCAATAATCGGAAACAATATTTTCTCCAGTCGCGTTACAGATCTGGGCGGCTTCATCTTTATTACTCTCTCCTTTTTTGACGTAAGCAAGCTCATTATTGGGGGCTGGATAATCGGAACAAGAGCCATGTATGAGTATGCAGCAATTGCAATAGGACCAATCAGGTTGGAAACAGTTTCTCCGTTCCACATATTTACCCCGTTGGCAAGTTTTGATGAAAGAAATATGGCCGTTGGGCCATCGGCTCCACCGATAATACCAATAGCTCCGGCTTCGGGCGGACTGAATCCCAGAACCATTGCTCCAAGAAAGGTTAGAAAAATCCCAACTTGGGCAGCAGCACCAAGGAGCATGAGTTTGGGATTAGACATCAGAGAGGAGAAATCGGTCATAGCTCCAAGACCAAGAAATATGAGAGGTGGATAAACACCGGCAGTTACTCCAAAATAGAGAATATTGAGGACGCTCCCGTCCTCATAAATCCCCAGTTTCAGTCCTGCATCTTGTACAAAAGGTATATTACCTATCAGTATCCCCACCCCTATTGGGATAAGAAGCAAGGGTTCATAATCGTATCGTATAGCTAAAAAGATAAACAACAATCCCACAAGCAACATCAGAAGATGCTTGTAAGTAACATTGGCAAAACCGGAATAGGCGACAAACTGCTTAACACCAGCCCAGGCTCCGGACAAGAAGCCAGTCTCCGAATCATGAAGATCCACTTTATCAACATCTTGCACACCCTGAGCAATATCCGGGTTAAGATCAGAAAAGATTAAACCATCAGGAATAATGAAAGAAAATAATCCAAGGAGCAAAAGAACACCCGCAACAGTATAGAAACGTCTCATCACTTACTCAATTTCAAATAATACATCACCCTGCAGCACAGCATCACCAACTATAACCTTCATACTCTTAATTGTACCCTCAGCCTCAGCCAACACTTTGTTTTCCATCTTCATAGCTTCATACATAAGAACCAGATCCCCCAAAGCCACCTTATCCCCAACCTGCTTAAGCACCTGGATAATATTTCCCGGCAGAGGAGCCGTTACACTTGTAAGTCCTTGAGATACATTCGCCTTTGATTCTTTGGGAGGCTTAACCACAGAGCGTATCAGGGTTGGTGTTTTTGTAGTCTGCACAAGCTCTGAAATCTCTACATCATAAAATGTACCGTTAACTTCAAGATGAGCAGTATTCCCCTCCAGGTTCAAGATTTCAACCTCATATTGGCTGCCTTGTATTGTAAAATTAAATTTTTTCATTAGCCTGAGTTTACTTTCGATTGAAGTTATAGTTGGTTAATCCATAGATCTTTGAACTCCATGGAGAATATCGCCTGGATACTTTATCAATTGTCATCACCATATTTTCATGATCATGTAATTCATTAAAGTACAAAAACAGAGCTAATCCAATAGCTGCATTAGTTTCACCGCTAATTGCCATACAACATCCTTCAGGGCGGTCAATATACTTTCCTTTTCTGCGTAACTTTTTCCTTATCTGGATGTGGTAAAGCTTTGGTATATTAGTAAATATGATAACCAATAGTACCAGGGCGAAAAAGACCACCAGGTAACCGACAAAAGCTACTATAAAACTAAATTTGCCCAGAGCGGCCAGCAGAATAATCGATATCATGATAAAAAATCTTAGAGTGGAATATTTCCATGTTTTTTGGGAGGATTCGTATCCTTCTTAGTTGCCAGTGTCCGGAGGGCCCTGATAACCCTGAAACGAGTGTTTCTGGGCTCAATAACATCATCGATATATCCATACCTGGCAGCTTCATAAGGATTAGCATATAATTTATTGTATTCCTCTTCCTTTTCCTGAATATACTTTTGTCTTTCCTCCGGATCCTCAATAGCCTTTATGGCCTTGCCTTCCACCACTTCAATTGCCCCTGACGCACCCATAACCGCAATTTCAGCAGTAGGCCATGCATAATTCATATCGCCCCTTAATTGCTTACAACTCATCACATCATGAGCTCCTCCGTACGACTTCCTGAGAGTTACGGTAATTTTTGGAACGGTAGCTTCACCATAAGCATACAATAGTTTTGCTCCGTTAGAAATTATCCCGCCGTACTCCTGGGCACTTCCGGGAAGGAAGCCGGGAACATCAACAAGAGTCATGATTGGTATATTAAAACAATCACACATTCGAACGAATCGGGCTGCTTTTTTTGATGCCTCAATATCCAATACACCTGCCATATAATTTGGTTGATTTGCGACAACACCAACCGACAAGCCATTCATACGAGCAAAACCGACAACCATATTCATAGAATAATTCCTGTGTATCTCCAGAAACTCCCCATCATCAACTATCTCATGAATTACATCTTTAACATCATAGGGTTCATTTGGATTCTCCGGAATGATGTTATTCAAGAAATCAGACATTCTTTCAATAGGATCGATACAATCAATTACCGGAGGATCTTCAAGGTTATTTTGCGGAAAATAGCTTAAAAGCTTTCTTATCAGCATTAAGCCTTCTTCCTCATC
>JAUVKA010000297.1 GCA_030592205.1 Bacteroidota bacterium
AGTTTATATCGATGCACGCTATCCGGGTGATATGGGACTGATGCCACATGGTAAGCCAACAAGTGCTGAAGTAGAAAATTTTATCCAGTTTTGTGAAAGCCTTTTCAGCCGATTGAAAGTTTAGGGAAATGAAAAATCTTTTAAGCATATTATTTATTCTGATATTTTCCTCTGCTGTATTTGGGCAGGCGACTATATGGACGATTGGTTCGGCCCGGACCGTGCCAAAGGGAAGTGCAGAATTTGGAATTCTTCATCCCCTTCAGATCGGACTGACGGAAACCCTTGAATTATCTACTCAACATTTGCTTGGACTTAGTCTGGCGCCTAATATTTCTGTAAAAAAACTCTGGTGGGTGGGTAATATAATGATTGCTACCCAGCACAGATACAATATGCCTACTCTGTTATTAAGAGCAATGGGTGATATGGAGCGCTTTGCTTATATTCCTGATACAGCAAAAATTCCCTACATTTTTTCTATTGGGAACGATATATTGATCACAGCAGCAGTAGGGCCTGAAACAATCTTATCTTTTAAAATGGGAGGTGATTTTGCTTTAAAAACCGGGGAAAATACCTTGCCGGAGATTCATCAACCCTTCCTGTACCCTCGTACCGCTACATACTCTGAAAAATTTGTTTGGAATCTAGGCCTGGATATTGATGGTAATATCTTTAAGAATTTTAATTATTCAGCCGATGTGGATTTCTATTCAATTGGTCTCAGAGTAGACGATTGGGCCCTGGAACACAAAGGTTATTTTATCTATAATCACAGCATCAAATTTGCCGCTTTAGTGGGATATAAAATAAGCTATGGTTCATACCCCGAAGGTAATCTCTTCTATATTGCACCTGTAGTTGATCTGATTTTCAAGATCAATGCCGAACCCCCGAAGCCCGTGCCGGGGCTGTGGAGAAAGCAGTAGTTCGCTCATTACGTTCGCTGGGTATTGGGAAGACGTGGTGTGAGAGGTGCACTGGCTATGGTTAAGAGACTAAAAATCATAATTCTTGAACGTATCCTCTAATCTTTAAGTTGTAAAAACTTAGCTTGAATTCTGTTTATTGAAACCTTACTTACCCCACACTCTTTAGCAATACTGGGCCACTGAGCTATAGACTCTTGAACTTGATCGATTATCTCCTCTGGTTTATTGATACTGAATTCATTCGCTAATTCAATGATGTGTCTCCTACCTGGGTTTGTGCCTTCACCACTAACTCGTGTACTATGTTCGTTAATTGCGGTTGATGAGTAGGTTAAATCGTATGCAGGAGCAAAAGTCCATTTTCCAGATTCATCCATTAACCATGAGAAGTTTTTTGAATGATCATCCCTGTTGTGGCTATATATATTAAAAGCAGCAAGACGTAGCACTTTCTCACGTGCCGAAGCCGATTGTTCTAGTTCGAACGCTATATTGATAATGTGTCCATAATCAATATTGCTTATGCGGAAGTTATCATGTGTAAGGCCAGCCATTGAGTGCATATGAATTCGATCATTTCCAACTCTGTCAAAGCGCTTGGTAGCAAAGACCTGCAAGCCTTTTGCGCTTTCAAGTAATTTGCATTCACTCATTGTTATTTTGGCAGCAATTGCCATTTTATAATAAGCATATTCGATGTTGGCTATATCCTGTGGATCTTCAGAGCCAGGAAACTTAATTATCCAATGATTAAAACCATCTGGAAGGGTATTGTATCCATGTATTAATTCATTTGTTTTAGGATTATAGCCCACATTTGCTTTAGGTCGTGCTCCTCCTGATGATCCCCCTAAAGACATGAGTTCTTCAATGACTTCTGTACTAGTGCCATAATATACTTGGTCCATTATGGTTTTTAAGCGATCAAGATCAATATTATCTTTAAAGTTTTCAGCATCTGTTATTGCAGGACGGTATATCAGTGCTCCCTTACCAGTGTCGCCTATGTAGACAAGTTGATCCAGTATGTTAATATCGTTTAATGAAAGACCTTGATTAACTTGGCTCCCTTTGGTGATTTAGGAGTTACTTTCTTCTCTTTCATTAGTGTGATTTGAATAGTTTTTTAAGTCGCTGATCATCTTTAGGAAGAAGAAGTGTTTCAAATTCAGTGAGTCGGTTTAGAACCTCTACAATCTTAAGGAGAGATTCAAAGGATATTTGACCAGATCGTTCAAACCTTTTGATGCTTCCATAAGATACTCCAGATTTCTCTGCTAGATCCTGCTGGGTCCAGTTTAATTCTTTTCTCAGTGCGGCAACATTCTTAGCTGTTGATGTAAGAATGTCAGACGGTAATTTGTTTATGCTATACTTTCCCATAATAGATAATATATTATCCAAATATACGAATAATTACCAAAATAGACAATATATTATCCGTTATGTTGCCTGTTTGGCTATACTGATCTCAAATGGTAGAATACGCAGCGAGGCTTTAGCCGAGCGAAGTCCCTGTGAGCGTTAGCGAACAGAATTAAGGTGAGCTTTTGCGAACTCCAAATCTTCCTTCCGTGTGATCTTGATATTCCCAGCGGGGCATTCGACAAGGTGAATTTTATGCCCGGCCCTTTCGAAAACCGAGGCATCATCGGTGAAGGAGGAGTTTTCTTTTTGCCGGTAAGCTTGTTTGAGTAATGTTGCACCAAAAACCTGGGGTGTCTGGATCATGCGAATACTGCTGCGGTCGATAAGCACACTGGTGTTCTTTTTTTCTATGCGGATGGAATCGACAGGCAGGGAGTAGGGAATGGCATTATCCTTTTTCTCTGCCTCATCAAAAAGGAGAGAAATAGTGGCGGGCCGGATCAGCGGCCTCACTCCGTCGTGGATTGCAACAATTCCCTCTTCATTAATTGCGGCCAAACCATTACTAACTGATTGAAAGCGAGTGATTCCTCCAACAACTACCCGGTGTTTAATATTGAACTGTTGTTTTTCCTTTATTTTCCCCCATTCCTGAATATGATCTTCAGGTAGCACAAGCACTATGGAAATATCTGGATCAAACCGAAAAAACGCCTCTATCGAGTACATCAAAACAGGCTTGCCGCCAAGCAAAAGAAACTGTTTGGGAGTATCTGTTCCCATTCGGCTTCCTTTGCCCGCCGCAACAATTATGACCTGATTTTTTGACATTATTTTAACACTTCCGTTAGTTTCTCGTGCAATTTATCTCCACGGAGATTTTTCGCCAGGATGGTTCCGTCTTTACCAACGAGGATATTCGCCGGGATAGACCGTACGCCATACATAGCTGAAACTTCATTATCCCAGTATTTAAGATCTGAAACCTGAGTCCATGGAAGGCCATCTTTTTCAATTGCCTCCAGCCATCTATCTTTATCCTTGTCGAGAGATACACCCAAAACTGTGAATCCTTTAGATTTATACTTCTTGTATGCTTCTATCACATTCGGGTTTTCTGCCCTGCAGGGTCCACACCAGGCTGCCCAGAAATCAACAAGTACCACCTGGCCGATGAAATCAGAAAGGCTGACAGGCTTGCCATCAGGATCATTCTGTGTAAATACCATAGCTTTCTGACCGATAGTAGTTTTTTTTGCTGTGAGCAAAACAGTCTTCATATTCTTCACATATTTATTATTGTCCAGACTGCTATCAAGACTATTGATGGTGGCTTCAAGTTTGGTTGGATCATTATATCTGGATGCCCTTGAAGCAAGAATATAGGCGGAGGCTACAGAACTGTTGTTTTCACGGATAAAACCTTCTACAGCAACAGTCTGCTCCTCGCGAGCCTTCTCGAATACCCCATCGAGCTTTTTCATTTCCGCCTCATCCCCTGCTTTCCTGGCAGCTGAATAGGCATCATTTAAAGGCTTTCTCTTAAGAGACAATTCTTTGCCCAGAGTCTGGTATTTTGCGTATACATCGTGTGTTTTCGATCCGCTTACTACTGCATTCCTAAAATCATCTTTATCAGCTTTGAAAGTCATTTTAGAATTTTCTACAAATACTGGAGCTGCTGCCCTTACACCCTCAATCCGCAAAGTATGCATGCCCGGTTCAATAACTTTTCCTTTCAGTGTGAATTCCCCATTTTCAATTCCGGTAGCATATTTACTGCCGCCACGAGCTTGTAGAGTAACCTTGCCTTCATCAATGCCGGATATTTTCCCATTAATAGTAAAACCCTGATTATAAGCCTGTGAAGAAAGAATTAACATGGCTACAGCAATAATCGTAATGATTTTTTTCATTTTGTATCTTATTAAAAATTTGAGCGCTTAAAATAGGAATTTTTTAGTCTGGTTTTATAATCCATGATTCTTCCATTTCCCAATTGGCTTTCAGCGTGATCTCCTTTTCAAAAAGAAGGATAGGCTCTGGTTGGATTTTTTTCAGATATCTTCCAGTATCCCACATACCATTCTGGTTCTTATCCAAAATCAATTTAAATTTATACTTACCAGGTTTAAGAAAGGAAAAGCGTTCTGTTGTTGATCCTGTAATTCTCCGTTCCACCAGAGTATTGCCCTTGTTGTCAAGCAATTGTAGGATGGCAGGCTCATCAAGGTTTTCCAGATTTAAAAGCAGGACTCCATATTTATCTTCAGTATTAACTTTGAAATTCATTGTAAGACTATCGTTGATCTCACCAAAATATCCGGTAAAAGCACCCGGAAGGAAGCGGAGAGAATATGAAGAATCCTGAAGAAATACTTTTTCAAAAATTACCTGTCGGTTTGATCCAGAACTTTGACTTATACCCGGTATTTGTACCAGATTCTTAAGAGGCTTAATATCAAATGATTCAGGAAACTCCAGGCTGTCACGTACCCGAAAGAGGCTAATCAGGCTGGTGTCGATATATTGAAAAGGCAGACCCGTGGTAAATTTCATTGGTTTACCCAGCTCCATCGTTCTACCAACACTACTTCGGAGACTCATAGGATTTGTATCCTCGGGTTTTGCTGCTGAATGTTTGAAATTGAAGCGCAGGCTATCGATCATCCACACCTTTTGTTCAAGGGAATCGTAGCCAAAATATCCGAAGGCAAAAACCAGGCTGTCTTTTCCCGCCAACAGACTATCTGTCATCCAGGTAATAATAGTATCTCTTGTTGCCGACCATTCCAATTGGTATGCCTCTGCTATGTTATTATTTTCGTAGTACAGTAGATTCAGATCCAGAGTATCCAGAGGCTGGTTAAAAGTCACCTGAATTTTCTCCGCCCTTTTCCTCTCAGTTCCGCTAATATACTGTTTAGGTATGGATTCAATGAAGAGGAAGAGATCTTCGCGAAGATCAGATTGGTTGCGGGTTGCGGGTTGCGAGTTGCGAGTTGAATCTTGAGTCTTGATTATTGTATCTTGTATCTTGTATCTTGTATCTTGTATCTTGATTGTTGTATCTTGTATCTTGTATCTTGTATCTTG
>JAUVKA010000394.1 GCA_030592205.1 Bacteroidota bacterium
CAACCAAATCCTGTAAGATGGGAAGCAGGCTCTCCCGTGATCTGCCATGCTTATTGGCAAGTTCCTTAACTAGTTCATTTTCAATAATCATCTCCATGAGCTCACAAATTAATGTATTTAACTGACTTAAAGAATATTAAAGAATCTTTGTTATTCGTTTCACAATTTTATACGACAAAAATAGGATTTTGTTGTGATTCATATAACAATAAATAACATGTTTTTTTAATTATATGAAATACATATTTATTCTAAATAAGAATAGCATGTTTTTTGCTGTTTAATAGTCTATTACATAACAACAGTATAAATAAGAGAAGAGGTGAAAACAGAGGACCCTTAGCTCGATTTCTCAAAATAATTAAAAATTAACTAATGTTTTAGTTGTTTAACTAAGTATTTAGTTCTATGTTTGTAGTGTAACATGATTAGAACAATTGAAATATGACAACACTCACCAAAGCAGAAGAACAGATAATGCAGATCCTCTGGGATGAAAAAGAAGGCTTCGTAAAAGATCTTCTTCTACGCTTCCCTGAACCAAAACCTGCTTACAATACAGTTTCTACCATCATCAGGATTCTGGAAAGAAAGGGATTTGTGAATCACAGGAGCTTTGGAAAATCTCATCAGTACTACCCTATCGTTAGTAGGGAAAAGTACAGGAATGAACGATTCTCTAACCTGATGAAGGACTATTTCAATAACTCCATGCAACAGGTACTCTCCCATTTTGGGAAAAGCGGGACCCTTAACATGAAGGAGGCCGATGAGATCATAAAAATGATGGAAGAACTCAAACAAAAAGCCGGAAACGATGAATAGCCTTTTCACATACCTGCTGGAGCTGAATATCTCCCTTGTGATCCTGTTTGTTGCATATAAACTCTTTTTTGAGAAGGATAAGAATTTTATGATCCGTCGTGTTTATCTGCTTGGGGTTATAGTGCTTCCCTTCATTCTCCTGATCATACCTGATGCCGCTCGTATGTCAGTGAATAGGATTGCTCCCATCTCAATAAACCTGGAGGGGGTCACTGTATTTGGCTCTGGTGTTGCACAGGAAGCGACAAGTTCAATCTCCTTTGGGAAGGTCATACTTATGGTATACCTGCTGATCCTTGCCTTTGGCATGATCAAACTCCTGATACAGCTGGTAAATATCATCCGGGCAGTTCTCATATCTGAACGAATGGAGATAAGCGGAACCTCCTTCCTCTCCAACTCAAAATTCCATGCCAGTTCATTCTTCGGATATATTTTTATCGATCCGGACTCCATTAAAAAAGACTCTTTTACTCATATTCTGGAACACGAGAACATCCATAAAAAAGAGTGGCACTCCATCGACCGCATCCTGGTAGAACTGTTTGTGATGATTAACTGGTTCAACCCTGTGGCCTGGATGTTTCGAACATCGGTGATCCAGAACCTGGAGTACCTGGCCGATTCGGCTGTGCTCAGAAGAGGAACCGATCCTACGAAATACCAATTGTCAATATTGAATCAATATATAGGAAGCGCTTCAATTTCCAATCAATTCAGTAGTCAAATTAAAAACCGAATCATCATGCTAAACAAAGATTATAAATTGGGCAGTTCATGGAAACTGGCCCTAATGATTCCGCTGGCAGTCATTGCCTTCTTTTTCGTCTCCTGTGCTGAAAAAGAGGGCTCAATAGCTGCAAACGATCCTCAAGAAGAGATCGATGAAATCACAACTTATACCATCGATGAAATACCTGCCCAAAGTGCTGCACATTCACTGGGTAATGAACCATTATTCTATATTGTGGAAGAGATGCCGACATTCAATGGAGGTGATGCCAAGGAATTCCGCAAATTTATTGCTCGGAACCTGAGATATCCCAAGGAAGCAGCCGAAAATGGTGCCACAGGAAAGATTTTTATCAAATTTGTGGTAACAAAAACAGGAAAAGTGGTGATTCCTGATCCTGAATATCTGGCACAACAGGAGAGTAAACCCCTCGGTGAAGTGGTAGTAACTTCATATAGAACCATATCGGAGGATGCTTCTATTCCTGAGGAAGAATATATAAAATTGCTTAAGGATGAAGTAATACGTGTGGTTTCTGAATCCCCCGACTGGGAAGCAGGGAAGCAGGGGGGAAAAGCTGTGAATGTCATGTATACATTCCCGGTTACCTTTGCCTTGCAATAAAATTTGATTTATTATGACCGCTGGTCCAACATGATCAGCGGTCATATTTTTCTTTGAAATTGTAAAAAAATCGACAGCGATGAAGGAACTATTTATATACCTGACGGAGCTGAACATCTCCATTGTCATCTTATATGTAGCATACAAACTCTTTTTCGAAAAGGATAAGAATTTTGTAGTAAGACGAATATACCTGTTGGGAGTTATTCTATTTCCTCTGATAATCCTGTTGTTGCCGGAAAAAACCGTAGCTTCTGTAAGCAGCATTACACCCACCTTCCGACTTG
This sequence comes from Bacteroidota bacterium, assembly GCA_030592205.1. Taxonomy (GTDB): domain Bacteria; phylum Bacteroidota; class Bacteroidia; order Bacteroidales; family UBA12481; genus JAUVKA01. The sequence goes on from JAUVKA010000394.1 coordinate 2,470, forward strand.
AAGGGGTCTCCATTTCTGGAATAGCCTCTGCCAAGGAGACTGCCAGTTCATTCTCAATTAGTTCTATCCTGATGACTATCTACCTGACTATCCTCTCCCTCGGATTACTAAAACTATGCATCCAGCTAACCATCATCACCTTTGCCATTATAAGGTCTGAAAGGATCAACAAAGAAGGGATCACCATCCTGTTAAACCGTTCGCTACACGCCAGCTCATTCTTTGGTTTCATCTTTATAGATTCTGACTCTTTGCAAGAAGAGTCATTCCACCATATTCTGGAGCATGAGAACACCCATAAAAGGGAATGGCACTCGGTAGACCGGATCCTGACGGAGCTCTTTGTAGTGGTCAACTGGTTCAACCCGATGGTGTGGCTGTTCAGAAAATCGATGATCCAGAATCTTGAGTACCTGGCTGACGCAGCTGTTTTAAAGGGAGGAACAGATCCCATGAAATATCAATTGTCCATATTAAACCAATACATGGGAATCGCTTCACTCTCAAATCAATTCTCCAGTCAAATTAAAAACCGGATTACAATGCTTAACAAAGATTATAAGCTGGGAAGCTCTTGGAAACTAATCCTGCTTCTCCCATTTGTTATGATTGCATTATATGCCATTTCATGTTCTGAAAATGAAACCTCTGAATTACCGGAATTGAACGGAATAGGAATAGAGGTTGACGAAGATGGAAATGAATATTATAAAATTGAAGAAATGCCCAAATGGGGGGGACAGAAAATCCAACCTGAGGAGGAGGTGTTTTATGTGGTTGAAGAGATGCCCACTTTCAATGAAGGCGAACCTGCCACAGAATTCAGGAAGTATATTGCCAAGAACCTGAATTATCCGGAAATCGCTATTCAGAATAGAATCAGCGGACGTGTAATCGTTCAGTTTGCTGTCAATCCCGAGGGAGAAGTGGTAGATGCCAGGGTAGTACGTAGTGTGAGTCCGGCCCTTGACAAGGAAGCCATCCGCGTGGTCATGTCCTCTCCCGAATGGATCCCGGGAAAACAGCGTGGCAAATCCGTTAAAGTACTGTTCACTTTCCCCATTAATTTCGTGCTTCAATAGAATACACTGGTGGATCTTAATAGGTTTTTTTTCTTTGTTGGCAACAGATATATAATTAGTACATGAAACGTCATATAATTCTTTCATTATTAATCACTACTATTCTGTATGCGGCTTGTAACAATGAAAAGAGGAGCAGTTTTTTAGTAGAGATACAAGTTCCTCCAGGAGAATATGATTCCCTTGCCTATCACTTATCTAAGAATAGTTTTACCGCATACTCACTACGGATTTTCGGAAGAGAACAATTTGATTCATTGGGGAGGATTCAGTTACAACTGGAAACCGAAGAAATAAACTGGTTTTTTATAACCTTTTTTAAAGACTTTCAAGGTGATAATAAGTCAAA
>JAUVKA010000150.1 GCA_030592205.1 Bacteroidota bacterium
GTACCGTTGTAATCTAAACGCTTACCATAAAGTTCAAGAGTGTCGCTTTTTATAATATGAACACGGCTGAAGCCTTTAAATTGATTGGTTTCCTGGTCAAGGTAAGCGCTGTCGCAGGTGAGAAAAATATCTTCATGCCACATCCTGACATTTCCTATAAGTCGAAATACATTTTTCCCAAGTTTTTGATCGAAATCGGTGAAGTCAGTCTCAAAGTTAACGATCCTGGCTTCCTGCGCATGGGATAACAGGGGAAATACCAGGGTTATAATCAGAATGATCGATTTGACATTAAACCAGTAATTCATGGATGATATCTTCAACTGAAACCCCTTCAGCTTCAGCTTTATAATTCTTTACAAGACGGTGTCTCAATATAGCAGGTGCAATTGCCTGAACATCTTCTATGTCAGGAGAATATTTGCCATTAAGGACAGCGAAGGTTTTGGCTCCGAGTATAAGGTATTGCGATGCCCTTGGTCCAGCACCCCACACGATATATTTGTCGGAAACTGAAGCTGAATTTTCCAGCCCAGGGCGCGATTTTGTAGATAAATTAACCGCATATTCCAATACATTCTGGTTGACAGGAACCTGGCGGATAAGCTTTTGATAAAATATAATATCCTCTTTGGTGATTACAGGATCCAGATTTGTCTTATGATCAACTGTAGTACGTCTGACTATATCGATTTCCTCAGTTACAGATGGATAATCCACTCGGATATTGAACATGAATCTATCTAATTGTGCTTCGGGGAGGGGATAGGTTCCTTCCAGTTCAATAGGGTTTTGAGTAGCTAGTACAAAGAATGGATCATCAAGCTTATAGCGCACACCGGCAACGGTTACAATTCTTTCCTGCATAGCTTCAAGCAGAGCAGCTTGAGTTTTAGGAGGCGTACGATTAATTTCGTCAGCCAGAACTATATTGGCAAACAGAGGTCCCTTTATAAATTTAAAATCCTTGTTAGAATCAAATATTTCAGTACCAATAATGTCAGAAGGCATTAGATCCGGAGTAAACTGAATCCTTTTGTATTCTAGTCCTAGTATTTGGGCAATAGTATTGACAAGTAGTGTTTTAGCTAATCCAGGCACCCCTACCAATAAACCATGACCGCCGGATAAGATAGCGATAATTACTTCTTTTATAACCTCATCCTGCCCTACAATCACTTTTTGGATTTCAGTGAAGAATTTGTCATATGTAAGCCGCAAGGCATCTACCGCTTCTTTGTTATCTTTATAATTCATTGTTACTTAAATAGATTTAGGATGTAGGATATAGGATGTAGGACATAGGATGTAGGATAATTTATAATTGATAATTACTTCACCCATCCCGGCAATCTAAACTCACAACCCTGGTAGTCTTTATTAATATGGATGAATGTACTTTTTTGTTTATCAGTCAGCCAATCATTCAGGGCTTCTGACTGCTTGCGTTGAAGGGCCATTTGCTGCATGAACTGATAATCTGTTTTTATGTCAGCCTGATGTGCATTAAGCTTGGATTCGATATAAATAATTTTATACACAGTGCTCATATTATCATCCTTGGATTCAAAAGGATCAGATATTTCTCCTATCTTAAGTTTATTGATAACAGCTATCATCTCTGGAGGCAGTTCTCTGGGTTCAAATTTTGTACTGCCATTATTCATGTTGATCATCAAACCACCGTTGGCAAATGTTTGTTCATCAGTGGAATACCTGAGTGCTGCTTTCTCAAATTCAGATTCTCCTGTACGAATTGCCCTGGCAATGGAATCAAGTTTATCCCTTGTCTCCTGTTTAGCTTCCGCAGAAACCTTAGGTCTTAAAAGGATATGTCGGGTATTGATTGTTTGACCCTTGCGGTCAATCACCTGTATTAAATGATAACCATATTCGGTTTTGACCACTCTTGATGTTTCATCTCCCCTCAGGCGAAAAGCAACAGCTGTGAATTCTGGAACAAGGTCGGCCCGTCTGATGTACCCCAATTCTCCGCCCTGCGACCGTGACCCGGGATCATCGCTGTTGAGAATAGCCAGGGTTGCCATAGATTTACCTGCAAGGATTTGCTCCCTGTAGCCATTCAGTTGATCGATTACTCGTTGCCTTTCCTCAGCTGAAATATCTGGTTTAAGGACTATCTGTCGGATTTCCAATTGTTCCGGAATACGCGGCATCTCATCTTTGGGTATTTTTTTATAGAACTTTTGAACTTCTGCTGGAGTGACCTTGACATCGATAGTTAGGTTCCTCTTCATCTCCTCGGTCAGGAGCTGTTCTTTAGTATTGCTAAAAAGGTCCTGTTTTATTTCCGGCATTGACTTATGAAAAGATTCCTCGATGGCTTCAATCGATCCTGCCATTTCAATGAAGTAATCCAATCGTTTATTAACCTCTATTTCAACCTCTTTGTCAGTTTTTGCAATACTGTCAAGTTCAGCTTGATCCAGTAATAATTTACTCGCCATAATGTCTTCGAGAATTGAACATTTCTCATCTCCGGAAAGTTGAACTCCAGTATACCGATTTTGGAGAAAAGTGTTTTCAACATCTGATTGCATTATAGGGTGTCCTCCCACCACAGCTAGAATACGGTCGATAATAATTGTGTCGTTTTGTCCTACGCTTTGTGCTGCAGAGTTAGAAACGAATACGCTTAGGAAAATGAATCCAAGCAATATGCTGTATTTGATGTGGAATTTCATTATTGATCTATGCATGCCTAGCTAATTAATAAATTTCAATTTGATTTTGTCTGAAAGCATCCTGGATAAGGTCTTGCTCAACTTGTCTAATATAATCGATTTTGCGTTTTGAAAGCACCAAACCTCTTATTTGGTCCCTTATATACTCAATAGGTGTTGTTTCGTTGGATATCAGATAATCCCGAATTAAAAGGAAATGGATAAAATTGTCATCCTCACTTTCCCAGGATTGATTCCTTTGAAGATATTCATCGAGGTTTTCAGGATTCCCAGGTATTTTCTCCATGATTAATTGAAAAGAAACCCATTTATCGTCAAAAAAATCAAATCGGTCGGCTTGCTGTTGGCCAATACTCACTAATTTTTCAAAATCCTGATCCCTGTTTGAAGGGATTAAGCTCCTGACTTCAGGAATGTTAGCATTGCTTTTATCCATTCTGATATACAATGCCTTGACAATTGGGTGTTCAAGACTGAAAGCAAGCAGGTTCTTATTATAGTAGGCTTCTAATTGACTGTTACTTACAACAGTGTCTACTTTTTCCCTAACCAATTGTTTTTCATATTCATAAATCAACAGGGAGGATCTATAATCCTCGATCATTGTTTCAAAGTTTTTTTGCATGTCCGGTACATTAAACTCAGCATACCTGACCAGCAACTGTCTTTTAGCCCATTGATCTATGAAAGATTTGGCCATCCGGGCACTGTCGCCAGGATTCGAAATACCATCAAATATCCCAGACATATCACTCGCATAAAGGTATTTATCATATACCCTTGCTATAGGATCCTCGCCGTTCCTTGCAGTTATCCGTGAGCAGCTGGATAATGACATAATTAGAATTGCAAGCAGCGCAAGCCAAAATGTTTTATAGTTTGATATTTTGAAGGACATTTTCATCAATTACAACTGAATGTTTTTGTCTTAATTCTTTGATCCACTCCTTATCCAGAAAATCCTGATAATCCGCTGTTATCTGACCTCTTGCTTCTCTAATTGTTTTTGGCATTGATTCCAAAATGCTTCTGGTCCAAACGAAAATTCTGGAATTATCATCTTTCATTAAATCAGAAACCCCTTTTTTCCATTTGACATTATCCGAAATAGGATTTTCATTTTTCGAAAAAGGTCCGGAACTTAATTCAAATGAACCTGAATATTTTTCTGCAACTTCTCCCAGGACTTCTTCCAAAGGCTTAGCGGAGGTATCGGTTTTGCTGTATTTTTTTACCGCTTTATGCATTTCCTCAGCCATTATATCTAAGTCGGATTCGGCCTTGCAGTATATAATTGTACCATTAAGCCGTTCACCCCACATATAGTTTGCTTTATTTGATTTATAGAAATCCTGCAGACCAACTGTATCCTTTGATGCCTTGGTCCAGACTCTTTTATCCATAACTTCAAACAGGAGGTTGCCATCTCTGAATTCTAAGAATAGATTGCGGAATTCAGGATATTTTTTCTCTAGTTGAGTCTCTTCGTATGTTAAGATTGTAGTTTCAATAAACTCTGAGAATTGCTTGTCAAGATATTCGGCAATAGGTACTTCCCTGGTTTCACGCATGTTCAACGCTAAATATTTAGCAAAATCTGATTGTGGAAAATTCTTGCCATCCAGGGAAAACAGGATATCATTTTTTTGCAAGGCAGGATTTGGATCCCACCTGGCCCCAAAAATTGAAGGGTCAACCAGACGGTAAAACTCTTCGTAATTATTTTGATTTACTTTGAAGTTATACTCTTCTTTTAAGCGCTCAGTAATAACGGATTTGCTTTTTGCAGAGCGGTCAGCATCCCGAGCGATTTTCCGTTCAAATATCGTTGTCATTTTTTCCCTGACCGGAATTTTGTGCTCAAGGAGTTTAAAAATATACCAGCCCATTTGGGTTAGTACGGGTTCAGAGTAATCTCCGATATTCTTGATGCTGAAAGCAGCCTCTTGAAAATCCTGAGGTTTGTTTCCGACTCCAAACCAAGGTAGCTGGCCGCCCCTTGAACCCGAATTCTTGTCGTCGGAATATTTCATGGCAAGGTCTTCGAATTTTTCACCAGACACAAGCTTTTTATAAATTTCGTCAATTTCAGATTTTATAATTGCATGTTCTTCTTCACTCATCCCATACATACTTGATTTGAGGATAACGGCTATTTTTATTTGTCCACGTGTAGGGATTCTTTCGGCAACTGTTATGATATGATAGCCAAACTCAGTCCTAAAAGGTTCTGAAATCCCTCCGACAGGAGTATTAAATACAGCATTTTCAAAAAGATATATAAAGTCGAACACTGCATGAAATCCTAAATCACCTCCATTGGTTTTTGCAGATGGGTCATCGCTGATTTCCATAGCAAGCTGGGCAAAATCTTCTCCGGCATCAAGACGTTCTTTGATTTTGGCAGCTCTCTGATAGGCTCTCAATGTGTCACCAGGAGGAGCATCCCGTACAACTCCAACCAGGATATGACTAGCCCTGAATTCTTCCTGGCTTCTTTTCCAGGCCTCATCAAGTAGATCCTCGGTTACCTTTTGATCTTGTAAATAGGGCTTGGCCAGTTGCCGACGGTATTGTGCAATATCCCGGATAAAAACTTTGGTTGTGTCGATACCTTCTTCTTCAGCTGCTTTTACCTTCAGCTTAAAATTAATAAATATGTCCAGGGATTCCTGTAAGTTAGGTTTATCATCCTGTTGTTGCAGGTTTTTTGTTGTGATCCTGACAAATTCAGAAGTATATACCGGTTTGTTGTCTATGGTGAATAAAACTGGATCCTGCTCCTGTGAGAATGAATTATTCACGGATAATAAAATGGCAAGTGATAGCCACAATGCTTTAAATTTCATAAGATTCATAAATTTTTTCTTGGGTTGAATATGCATAACAATTTAAAACGTATGAATTCGTGGTTTGTTATGTCCTGATTTAACGACTATAATTTGGTGCTTCACGTGTAATGGTCACATCATGGGGATGGCTTTCAGAAACCCCTGATGCTGTAATCCTGGTAAATCTTGCCAGATGTAATTTTTCAATGTTCCTGGCACCGCAATATCCCATGCCTGCACGAAGGCCGCCAATCATTTGGTAAATTACCTCCGTCAGATGACCTTTAAAGGGTACTCGTGCAGCGATTCCTTCAGGGACCAATTTGCTGATGTCATCTTCCACATCTTGGAAATAACGATCCTTAGATCCTTTTTGCATAGCTTCAATAGAACCCATGCCACGATAGGATTTGAACTTTCTGCCCTGGTAAATAATTGTTTCTCCTGGTGATTCTTCTGTTCCTGCAAACATGGATCCTGCCATTACTGAATCAGCACCTGCTGCCAATGCCTTAACAATGTCACCGGAGTATGTTAGCCCTCCATCAGCAATAACTGGAATTCCTCTGCCTTTCAGGGCTTTAGCTACAGCGTAAATGGCGGATAATTGCGGCATTCCTACTCCGGCAATTATCCTGGTTGTACAGATAGATCCTGGTCCAATTCCAACCTTTACCGCTGATGCTCCAGCATCTGCCAGGGCGATAGCTCCTTCGGCTGTTCCAACATTCCCTACAATAATTTCCATATCAGGAAAAAGAACTTTGGCTTTTTTAAGAGTATCAATCACACCTTTGGAATGACCATGGGCTGTATCGATAGTAATAGCATCAACTCCAGCATCTACAAGTGCTTTGACACGATCCATTGTGTTCGCTGTTATACCAACCGCAGCAGCTACTCGAAGCCTTCCTCGCTCATCTTTGCAAGCGTTTGGCCGATCTCGGGTAATAGTTATGTCTTTATATGTTAGGAGGCCTACTAATTTATAATTTTTATCAACCACAGGCAATTTTTCAATCTTGTGTTTCTGAAGAATCTCAGCGGCTTTATCAAGATCGGTTGACTCCAGAGTGGTGATTAACTTATCCTTTGTCATAACCTGAGAGATCAAAGTATTTACGTTGTATTCTGAGCGAAGATCCCGGTTTGTTACTATCCCAACAAGTATCTTATCTTGGTTAACAACAGGTATGCCCCCAATCTTATATTCGTTCATCAAATGCCTGGCCTCCTCTACCTTTTGCTCAGGCTGAATGGTTATTGGATCCATAATCATTCCGTTTTCAGCTCTTTTCACAGATATAACCTGGCGAGCCTGTTCTTCGATACTCATGTTTTTATGGATTACTCCAATACCTCCTTCACGGGCTATGGCCATAGCCAGCGAGGATTCGGTTACTGTATCCATAGCTGCTGAAACAATAGGAGTATTCAGCTTGATTTTTTTTGTAAATTGCGTAGATATGTCCACATCCCGGGGTATCACTTCGGAATAGGCGGGTATAAGCATAACATCATCAAATGTTAAGCCCTCATTATCAATTTTATCCTGAAGAAATGACATATTGTAATTTTTTGAAATGGTAAATTTGCGCTAAATTACAAATTTCCCAGCGATTTGAATGAATACCGGAAGATACTAAGTAAATACTGGAATTTTGCCCAGTTTCGACCTTTGCAAGAGGAGATAATCGAATCTGTGATGCAAAACAGGGACACCTTGGCTTTATTGCCCACCGGTGGCGGAAAATCCATTACTTTTCAGGTGCCTGCCTTGGCTCGGCCTGGAATCTGCCTGGTAATTTCACCATTGATTGCTTTGATGAGAGACCAGGTAGAATCACTCAAATCCAGAGGGATAAAGGCAGTAGCAATTCATTCTGCTCTTTCCCGCTATGAGATTGATATAGCCCTTGAAAACTGCATCTATGGAAACTATAAGTTTCTATATCTATCGCCAGAACGTTTGGGTACTGATCTTTTTAAAGCCAGGCTGGAGAGCATGAAGGTAAATCTGCTAGCCGTGGATGAAGCCCATTGCATCTCACAGTGGGGCTACGATTTCCGGCCTACCTATCTTGAGATTGCTAAGATCAGAGCTATGTTGCCAGGAGTTCCTGTGTTGGCTTTAACGGCCACAGCTACACCTTCAGTTGCCGACGACATACAGAAACAATTAGGATTTCCCAATCAAAATGTAATTCGACAAAGTTTTGAAAGGAAAAACCTGGCCTACCAGGTTCACCAAACAGAAGACAAATTAGCCCGCTTACTGAAAATCCTGAACAAGAATAATGGAAGTGGAATTATTTATGTTCGAAGTCGTAAGAAAACCAGGGAGATTGCTGATTTTCTGACAAAGAATAATATCTCGGCTAGTTATTATCACGCTGGCTTGGATAGCAAGATCAGACAGGCACGGGAAAAAGATTGGCAAAATGGAAATAACCGCATCATGGTTTCCACCAATGCTTTCGGTATGGGCATAGATAAAGCTGATGTCCGTACCGTGGTTCATGTTGATCTTCCCGATTCGCCGGAGGCCTATTTTCAGGAAGCCGGTAGGGCAGGTCGAGATGGAGAAAAATCCCTTGCAGTTCTCCTTTATCACCAGTCGGACAAAAAAAGCCTGGAGCAGAGTATGCTGGTCCGCTTTCCGGGAATAGACAAGATTCGGAAGGTGTACACAGCACTTGGACATTATTACCAACTTATACCAGGAGCCGGGAAAGGCCAGGTTTATAACTTCAGTTTGAGAGACTTCTGTTTAAAATTTGGATTTCACACAGTTGTTGCTTACCACTCACTCAAGCATATTGAAAGAGCTGGTTTTATTGAACTAACTGAAGAAATTGATCTTCCTTCCAGATTGTTCTTCAGGGTAAACAGGGATGATTTGTATAAATTCCAAGTGGCTAATTCAAGATACGATGGAATAATAAAACTGCTTTTACGTGCATATTCGGGGCTATTTACCGATTTTTGCAGGGTAGATCTTGATCTGTTGGCAAAAAAAGCTAAGGCCAGACCTGAATTAATAAAGAAAGTGGTTGAGAGCCTGCAGACACAGGGGATTGTATACTATCTTGAACCGAAGAAAA
>JAUVKA010000282.1 GCA_030592205.1 Bacteroidota bacterium
CAGACACTCTCAGCCCTTCCAGTTCCAGAACCGGTACATGGGGGATTTCTCTTTACTTTGATGGAAAACAACAAAGTTTTGGATGAAAAGCTCAAAGCTCTCCGTCCTCTTATCAAAGAATTCAATCAACAGCCTGACAATATTAGTATCCTGGAATCTCTGAAAACAAGAATCCAGAATATCAATAAATATCCTGTTGTTTATCAGATAAAAGAGAACCTGCTTTTTCCGATCCTTGAAAAACACTGGGATGATTATCGCTGTGTTCAGGTAATGTGGTCGATTCATGATGATATCCGCAGAAACCTGAAGGAATTGATAGACCTTTTGAGTAAATCGGTTGCTAACAATGGATTACCGAAAGAAAACAATCTGAATACCCTGTTGGGAGATCTTTTCTTTGCCATGTATGCCATAAAATTCCGCGAAGAAAGAATCCTGATCCCAATAATTCTAAAAACAATAGGCGAAAAAGAAATAAACGAAGCATTTCAAGACACAACAGACCTGGTTTTCCCCTTTTATTCCAGACAAGCGCATGTCATCCCCGGATCAAGTCCGGGGCAGGCTCCCGCGAAGGCGGGGACCCCATCGCTCACCACCGAAAACTCAATCAAGCTCCCAACAGGCAAGCTCCCCACCAAAACCTCAATCAAGCTCCCAACAGGAGCTCTCACCCCAGCATCCTTAAACCTCCTTTTCAACCACCTGCCTGTCGACATAACATACGTAGATGCAGAAGACAAAGTCCAGTTCTTCTCCGATCCGCCTCATCGCATTTTCCCGAGAACAAAAGCCGTAATTGGAAGAAAAGTACAGAACTGCCATCCTCCGGAAAGCATGGATGCGGTAAATAAAATATTGAAGTCATTCAGAAGTGGAGAAAAAGACCTGGAAGAGTTCTGGATTGATTTCCGGGGAAGAAAAATACAAATAAGCTACTACGCATTAAGAAACGAACAAAAAGAGTATATGGGCGTACTAGAAGTATCACAGGATATAACAGAAATACAGAAACGAAAAGGAGAGAAAAGACTGGTGACCGAGTGACAGGCGTCGACCCTTCGACTCCGCTCAGGGACCGAATAACTGAATAACTGAAGAGCCCACTCTGAAAATGGGCTCACTGAATAACTGAGTAACCGAAAAAAACAAATAATGAGCGAATTAATAGACAATTCAAAAAGCAGAAAATCAAAACTTAAAGCTTTGATTTTGAAACTCCATGATGGAGAGAACCCTGAGAAAGTCAGGCAGGATTTAATGGATTCACTTGATGGAGTACCGTATGGTGAGGTTGTGGAAGTTGAGCAAGAGTTGATTGAAGAAGGCTTGCCGCAGGAAGAGATTCTTAAACTTTGCGATATCCATTCTGCCGTAATGCATGGCAATGTGGATCTATCAGCAGCTGCTGACATCCCTGCCGGTCACCCGCTGGATATTTTCATTCAGGAAAACAAAGAATTGAAAAAGGTTACCGCGCAAATTCGTAATTTGCTTAAAGCCATTGAGGATAATCCTGATGCTGACACGAGTAATTATCTCCCGCTTTTATTGGAGAAATTTAACCTCCTTCTGGATGTTGAAAAGCATTATCAACGCAAAGAATATCTTGTATTTCCTTATCTGGAGCAACAGGGGATAACCGGTCCTCCACAGGTTATGTGGGGCAAACATGATCAGGTCAGGGAATTACTCAAAGGAAGCATTGAGATACTGCGAACCCCTGAGATCAGTCGCGATGAATTACTAGCCACGGCAGAAATGATCATGACCCCGGCCATTTTCTCAGTAGATGAAATGGTAATCAAGGAGGAAGAAATCCTCTTTCCAATGAGCATGGATAACCTCTCAGAGTCAGATTGGTACCACATTAATAATCAGACTCTTGATATCGGATATTGCATTTATGACCCACAAGTAGAATGGAAGCCAGCCGGTATTGACACAAATACTATAGATGCAGAAACAACCGGTTCAGGAGTTCAATTGCCAACAGGTTCCTTCCAGGCAGATGAGCTCATGAAGGTGCTGAATACATTACCGGTGGATATAACCTTTGTGGATAAAAACGACAAGGTTAAATATTTCTCGCAAAGTGCAGACCGGATTTTTACACGCAGCCGGGCAATTATTAATCGTGATGTCAGACACTGCCATCCCCCATCCAGTGTTCATATCGTTGAAAAAATCCTGGAAGATTTCAAGTCAGGCAAAGAAACCTACGCGCCATTCTGGATTCAAATGGGTCCGAAATTAATTCATATTGCCTATTATGCATTGAAAGATGATAATGGTGACTATATGGGAACATTAGAGGTTTCTCAGGATTTAACAGGCTTAAGAGCACTTGAAGGAGAACAAAGAATATTATCTTATGAGTAAATTGATAACACCTAAAACCAGGCTGATGGAAATTTTTGATAATTTCCCCGAACTGGAGGCCCGGCTCATTGAGATCGTGCCATTATTTAAGAAATTAAAAAATCCGGTTTTGCGTAAAACCGTGGCGAAGATTGCCACAGTTCAGCAGGCCGCAAGCATTGCCAATATGAAAGTAAATGATTTAGTTAACATCCTCCGAAAGGAGACTGATCAGGAGCTGGAAGCCCTGGATCATAACCCCGACAATTATGATCTCAAATATGAAAAGCCAGACTGGCTGGATCTATCGAAAGTGGTTAATACTTTTGATTTAGGACCTTCTCTGGAAGCCGGTGAACATCCGGTGCATCAGGTTATTGCTGACTTGAAACAGATTAAGGAAAATGAAATCTATGAGATTATAGCTCCTTTTCTTCCGGCTCCACTAATTGACAAAGGTATTTCAATAGGATATGATCATTATGTAGAACAAGGAGAAGCAGGAGCCGTAAAGGTTTATTTTACCAAACCTTAATCTTCTGTTTACCATTTTCCTCAATTGCAAAAGGACCTGGAAAAGGTTCTTTTGCATTTCTTTTGTTGCCCAGGAAGTCGTGATTTATATTATAAAGACTTTCATCCGGCTTAACATAAGGCAGACCCGGAACTGAAACCAGTCCGAGGATATCTGTAGTAATAACCTTCCTGGACTGTATTGGAGCCCAGGATATATCTGCATTAAATTCCAGAAACCAGCCATTTTCTTCTTCGATGAGCTTAAACCCCGGATCATATTCCTCTAATACAAATGGATAAGGCTCTGCCTTTCCAGGCTTTGCTCCTTTCAAATACACATTCCCGTCCATCCAGTTAGTCAAAACAGTTTTATCATATGCCGACAAATCAGCCTCTCCAACAAGAATATTATTATAATACCGCTCATCCCCGCTTTTATTAGGTGCCAATCCGGCCATTTCCGTTCCATGCTCAGTTAAGAAGGGCGTGAGGCGTCTTTCTCCAGCATGCACGGCAATCCTGCCAGCAATCAGATTGTGTACATAAGCAGCCCCCTGTGAATTCACCAGAATAGATGTCCCTGACAACAACAGGTTGTTATCTACCATTGAAGGCCCATGATTTACTTCCATAAACAGGTCTTCGCTTGGGCCGTTATCGTGAAGGAGATTTTGCGTAACCCTCGTTCCCTGCGCCATCCAGTCGAGCCAAATACCCCGGGTACAACGATAAATATGATTTCCTCTAATCTCAGTATCTACTGCCCCATGTAGTTTTATGCCTGCCATTTCTGCTCCTGAGAATAAACGCCGAATATGGATATCATGGATTTCATTCTCATATATCTCACAGAAAATCGGTCCCAGGCTGCCCACAATCCCAGCCTGCTCGCAATGTGATATTTCATTATTGCGAACTATATGATGGCCAATATTCTCTCCCGACCATCCCTGTTCTAATCCTCGTTCAATAGTTTTCACGTATCCTTCAGCCGAGTTTGCAGAAGTATTATCATATTCATCACCATGTTTTCCCAATGCGATCCCAACGCAAGTAGAATATCGAACTGTATTGTTTTCGATTATCCAGCCTTTACTCCAGTTCGTACCTATCAGTCCAATCTGCTCAGCGGTTGGAGGAGCCCAGGGAGTAGCAGCATGCTCCATAATGAAACCACTGATTGTAAGATAATTGACACCGGTTTCTGTAGGATAGAATACCGTTTGTCTGACATTGATCTCCACCTCTTCTATATTCGGATCAACACCCTTGAACTGAGCCCATATTGTTGTATTTCCATCCTGAATAGAATCTGATTCGGCTATCCAATACGGAGTTTGCCCTACAGGCTTTGTGAGACTGTCCTTATGGGCTGCTTCTGTTAACCAGTGGCCATTGAGATAAACTGCTCCAGTATGATGATCTCTCCCACGGCGACTAAACCAATCACCCTTAATAAGATCCTGATATGGATTAAAATCACCAAAGAAACTATTTGGAATGATGACCTTCCAGGTATCATCCTGCACTCTCTCCCACCCTGTCACAAGCTCGGAACCTTTTATCATCACTTCATCACCTGGATAAGCCTGATAAGTAATTCGGTCCCGATCAGAAGCTCCTCCTCTTGGCGGGTCAATCCTTTCCCTGTATATTCCTTCATGTATTGTAATGATATCACCTGGTTGAGCTAGTTCAGCAGCAGCCATGATGGTCTTCAGTGGCTCGGATTCAGAACCCGGGTTTGAATCATTTCCAGTTGTAGAAACATGATACTCATTGCCACCAAATGAACAGGCCTGGATAAAGAAGGCAAGTAGGATAATGTAGATCACAGAGATTCTCATATTGATTGGTTTTAGTAAGAGGTATTAAAGGTACATAATTTGGTGAATCTTGAACTACGTATGTTCGCTATCATCCCAGGGCACAAGGCCCTGGGCTACGGTCTCTTTTTACTTTGTTATTAATACTTTTAACCTACTTCCTGCCCTACTTTTGCCTTCCTGCCTTGTATTTGCTAATCAAAGTCATCCCCAATCCCGAACCTTGGATTAACTACATTATTATAGATGGAACCGAAGGTATAGGATACTCCAAACCAGGTCCCATAGTTATAACTTGTTTCAATCTGTTTAATATGCAGAAGGATCTCTTGTTCAGTTGCACCCCCTTTAACTAGTGATAGCTGGTCGCGAACCCGGGTTGCATTACCTCCAAAGTGAATATTAAGTCCTTTAACTATCCTGAAATTAAATCCTATTCCGACTGTTAAATTATTTTTAGACCAGTCGTGAAAGTAATTACTCCAATGGGTATGAAGATTTATTGAGCCCCATTTTTGAATTACTCTGTAATTTGTCCAAAACAACTGACTAAATAATGCTTCCGAGTCCTTATCATATATAGTTGTTTCATAGTAATCCCGGTATGTTAAACCTACTCCATATTGAAATCTGAGTTGACGTCTGGTGGATTCGCTGTAGGGAAAAACATTGAATTCAAATGCTGGAAAAAAAGCAAATTTAAGCTTGGCGTTTTCATAAGTTGAGGTGGTAAGGCTGGAAAAAAGACCAGTTGAAAAATGATCCCCCAGGCTTTTCACCATGGTAAGGTGCAGTCCACCTCTTCGTTGATCTTTTTTTATGATTTCGTCATTAATATAATATTTCGAAATATTCAACTTGTAATTCGCACTGGTATTTATCCTCCATTCGCTGGTTACCCTGTTTGCTGAAATGCCACTATAGGTTTCCAGAGATTCATATTGTGATTCGCCCCTCATTGACCCTCCCAGATTTGTACTGAATACCCAGCTGTTCCATTTGTCTGTTGAAACCTGATCAGCAATCG
>JAUVKA010000151.1 GCA_030592205.1 Bacteroidota bacterium
ACATTGAAACTATGCTCCAATTATGCTATATGAGGTTCGAATCACCGCGCTTCGACGAAAAAGCATACCAGGTTTTTATTAATCAAATGGAAACCATAATGAGTAACCTTAAGGCTGATAATAACCAGGCCATGCAGGATACTATCACATTAGTTTCATCAAATCACAACCCCAGAACAATAACCCTGGATGATGATTTCCTCGATAATATCGATCTTAACAAGATTGAAGAGATTTACAGGCAGAGGTTCCGTAATGCCTCAGATTTCACATTTATCCTCGTTGGAAATATCGATATTGAAAGAGATCTGCCAATTGTTCAGAAGTACATAGGCAGCATAGGGACAGAAAATACCAGAGAAACTTATGTGGATCATCAAATTGGACCGGCAAAAGGGAATTCAATAGTACATTTCGACAGGGAGATGACCGTTGACAAAACTACTATTTTCACCAGTCTTTCCGGGAAAATGAAATATAGCCGCAAAAACCAGCTATGTGTTTCTGCCCTAGGTAAGCTTCTCGATAAGAGGTATATGGAAACAATCCGCGAAGAAGAGGGTGGCACATATGGAGTTAGCGTTGGAGCCTCTCTGAGACGCCTGCCTGAACCGAAATACAGTCTGGTTATACGATTCGATACCGACCCGGAGAAAAAAGTTCGATTATTGGAGATTGTTCATAATGAGATGGAGAGTCTAAGAAAAGAGGGTGCTGATATTCAGGATCTGGAAGAAGTGAAGAAAGCCTTTATTAAAGTCAGAAAAGAGCAGCTTGATAAGAACTATTTCTGGCAGGGAGCTATCCGTTCAACACTCATGTATGAAGAAGATTTCCTCTCCATGGATAATTATGAATCACTGGTTAACTCAATAACAGCAAAGGATATCCGCAAAACCGCGAAGAAAATGTTTGCCAAGCCGGATATGGTCGAGATAATAATGAACCCTTTAAAATAATCATTGTAGAGACGCATGGTCATGCGTCTCCTAATGAGGCATATTGAATTTCCCCTTTCCCTAGTTTTAGGAAAGGGGATTAAGGGGATAGGTTATTTGATTGTTATTTCATCGCAGAACATCCAGGCCTTGCCTCCTTCGCCGGCATGGCCTTTTGGACAGCTTACAATAGACTTTGCAGTAACACGCACAACTCTGGCCTTTCTGGCACCAATGGTACTAAATTCCCTACGAATGGTACCCGGCTGATCCCAAGGGTCAAGGTTTTTCTTTCCTCCCCAATACTGGAAATTAACTCCATCCATACTGGTTTCAAAAATAACACCTTCAGGTGAAAATATCCAGCTTCCCTGTTCATGCAGGAAACTGGCTGAAATCATCTTAAGGTCCTTAATTTTCTTATAATCAATAGTCACTACCATATCCTCACCTTCCCATCCAAGCCAATCTCCTCCTGAAAAATCCAGCATCCCTTTCCTTCCATCAATAATAGTTAGCTGATCCTTCCCGGGGTATTTAGGACTTGGAGGATATTTGTAACTCATCGAGAATGTTGCTTTTGTATAAGACCCTTCCCTTGTAAAACTGGGAACTCCACGGTGGTCAAATGCAACAGCGCGAAGATTAGTTGATTCAGTAAAAGACAGCAGCCTGGTATATTTCAGGCTAAAAGTAGTTGGTTCACTTCCATCCAGAGTATAGTATATCTGATTACCAGTCTCGGCAGTACTCAACTCTACGCTAATTTCTTCGGAAAAAGCCCCACCTGAGGGCGAAATATTTAATTGAGGCATTCGCTTGTAAAGTCCCACAAAACTTAAAGCTGGAGACCAACGAGCCTGCAGGAGACGCAGGCGGACCTTTTGTGCCGTTTGAGGAGAGAAACGCAGCATTCTTTTGTTACCAATAGTTGTGCTTCGCGTGATTTCTTTCCAACGCTCACCAGTCCAGATTTCCAGGGAGAACTGCTCCACACGCTGACCCAGTTCAATATTTTCCTGTATTAGCAGACAATCGAAAGTTTTCTCTGCACCCAGATCGAATTCCAGATCAGCCTCAGTAACACCATTTTTGGGCTGCCAGTATTTTTCCCTCCCCGGAATAAGCAATCCGGCAGCTCGGTGTCCCATTGAGAAAGAAGAGGATTTTATTGAAGCATTTTCAAGCATATTGTTGGTGAATATAGCATCACGTATCTTCTTGAAATCCATTAAAGTTTTGACATCATTTTCATGGATCAATCCGCGGGTATCGGGCGGCACATTCAATAGGAGTAGAGAATTGCGCCCCACTGAACTGAACCAAATATCCAAAAGTTTTTCAGGAGATTTCACCAATTCATCCTGGGCCGCGTGATAGAACCAACCGGGGCGAATAGAAACATCAACTTCTGATGGATACCATACAAGCGATTGGGCCTTAAAAATCTTACTTCTGCTTCCCAGATCAGAAGCCATTTTATCCCCCATTGGAAGGTACACTCCATCCGTTTCAGCCTGTTGAGAGTTATCTGCAATGCTTTCTGTATCAGTAAATTCGTGTGGAACTACCGACCATTCCATCACTCTTCCATAGCCTGATTCTGTTCCAACCCAACGCACATCAGTACCCATAATTGCAATTACAGCCTGTGGCTGCAACTCCCTGATAGTTTTAAAGTATCTCAGCCAGTCGTAAACTTGCTTTTTTCCATTTGGACCTTCACCGCAGGCCCCATCAAACCAAACTTCATCAACAATTCCGTAATTGCTCAACAGTTCTGTGAGTTGATTTACGAAATAATCATTGTACTGATCCGTACCATAACATTGTTCATGACGATCCCAGGGGGAAAGATACACCCCAAACTTCAACCCGGCTTCGTGGCATGCATCAGCCACATCTTTTACAACATCCCCTTGTCCATTCTGCCACGGGGAGCTTTTTACACTATGATCAGTCAGCGAGGAAGGCCAAAGACAAAATCCATCATGGTGTTTTGCTGTTACAATCACCATTCTCATACCGGCATCAACAAAAGTACTTACCCATTGTTTGGCATCAAACTCCGTTGGATTAAAAACTGCCGGGTCTTCATTCCCATAACCCCATTCCCGATCAGTAAAAGTATTAACACCAAAATGGCAAAAAGCTGTGTATTCAAGGTCTTGCCAGGCAAGCTGTCGCTCTGATGGAACTACATGGGCTGCTTTTTTTATAATCTCTTCAGGGCTGTCATCAGGATCAATAACAATAAAATTGCTGCTTTGATACCTTTGGCAACTCCAAAGCAGGATAGTTGCAAACAGGAAATAAAATATTTTTTTCATGGTTTTCATATTTCGAAGGCTTGTGAAGATAAGCACTCAAAATACAAAAATTACCGGAACTAATTGCCCGACTTTTGAATATAATCGGTGATCCATTGCCCTGCATCCGCTGTGCTTACTGGTGCTTCAGGAAAAAGATCGGGTGTTCCAATTTTTTGTTCCAATGCCTTTTCAATGGCTTCTTCAATAAGATCCGCCTCTTTTTTCAGTCCAAATTGAATATCCAACATTAGTGCTACCGATCGGATCATCCCGAAAGGATTTGCAATACCTTTTCCTGCGCCTTCCGGGAATGAACCATGTATGGGTTCAAAAACAGCTGTTGAATTCCCAACCGAAGCACTGGGTAGTAAGCCAATAGAACCCGGCAACACACTAGCCTCATCAGTTAGAATATCACCAAACATATTTTCAGTAAGGATTACATCAAACTGATTTGGTCTGATAATCAGCTGCATGGCAGCATTATCAACAAATAGATACTCCACATCTATATCAGAATTCTCTGCTGCCAGACCCTGCATAACTCTTCTCCACAACCTGGATGTAGCTAATACATTAGCCTTATCAACCATGCAGAGTTTTTTCGATCTTTCCCTGGCAATATCAATAGCCATCAGTGCCACCCGACGAACCTCTTCAGATGAGTAGCTGCAGGTATCAAATGCTTTTTCACCGTTCTCTGAAAGGCCTTTATCACCAAAATATATTCCTCCCGTAAGCTCCCTTACGACAAGAAAATCTACTCCTTCCAATCGCTCCGGTTTAAGTGGAGAATGAGCATAAAGAGCCGGGAAAGTCTTTACCGGTCGGAGATTAGCGTACAAGCCAAGTTGTTTGCGCATTGCCAATAATCCCTGCTCCGGGCGTACTTTGGCGCTTGGATCATTATCATACTTTGGATCTCCTATGGCTCCGAAAAGAATAGCATCAGCCTCCAGGCAAAGTTCATGGGTTTCCTGTGGATAGGGATTGCCGGTTTTGTCAATTGCCTGGCCGCCAATTGGGGCAGATATTAACTCAAATGAGTGATCAAATACTTTTGAAATGGCAGAGAGGACTTTTACCCCTTCTTTCATTATTTCCGGACCAATACCATCGCCGGCCAGGAGGGCAATTTTTGCTTTCATAATCAGAATGACAAATAATTTTGTTCAAATTTAATAATCTGGTCTTTACGGGCAACCAGAAAATCCAAAAGGTCGAGACCTTCTTGCAAACATTGGCTCCGGAAAGGGTTGATATCAAATCCATGCTGAACCAGCCCGTTTCTGAATGAAATATGCTTCCCGGGCAGGTCGACCTTGACCTGTGTATTAGGATTCTGCTGGATTTCGTTTAGCAAATCCTGATAAATATCTGCCGGCAGTGGGATAACCAGAATTCCATTATTCATAGCATTTGTTTTGAAGATATCAGCGAAAGAGCTGGCCAAAACAACTCTAAAACCATAATCATAAAGAGCCCAGGCTGCATGTTCCCTGGAAGAGCCGCAGCCAAAATTCTCACCGGCCAGAAGGATACTGGAATTCCCGGCAAATTTATTTAAAGCAAATTCAGGCTTGGGCTCACCACCCGGAGTATACCTCCAGTCGGCAAATAGTTTTTTTCCAAAATCCGCATCCCTGCTTGTGGCTTTAAGAAAACGTGCCGGGATAATCTGGTCTGTATCAACATTATCCACCGGAAATGGTATAACTGTGGAAGTAATAGTATTTATAGGCTCGTATGCCATATTTTAAGATATTATTGCAATTTATTCAGGTTTATGGAACTTCGAAGGCTTTTTAATACAAATATTTTCTGGGATCTGATACGACTCCGGTAATTGCCGCGGCGGCTGCAGTAAAAGGACTGGCCAGTAAAGTTCGGGCTCCAGGCCCCTGGCGACCTTCAAAATTCCTATTGGAGGTTGAAACACAATATTTGCCGGCCGGGATTTTATCATCATTCATAGCCAAACATGCAGAACAACCAGGTTGTCGTAATTCAAAACCAGCTTGTTCCAAAGTTTTGTCTAAGCCTTCCCGCCTTGCTTGCTCTTCCACCTGTTTAGATCCCGGGACGATAAGAGCTGTGATATTTTCTGCTTTTTTGTGCCCTTTTATCAGGGAAACAAAATCTCTTATATCCTCAATCCTACCATTGGTACAGCTACCAAGAAAGACATAATCAACAGAGCTTCCTTCCAAAGAACTCCCCTCGTTGAAATCCATGTATTTTAACGCTTTCAGAAAATTATCAGTTTGGGAATCTTTAAGCTCCTCTTTCCTGGGAATCTTCTCATTGATGGGGATTCCCATGCCAGGGTTAGTTCCAAAAGTAATCATCGGTGGAATCTGCCCGGCATCATATGACAATTGAGTATCAAATACAGCACCTGAATCAGAGAAAAGAGCTTTCCAATTGTCAAGACTTTGATTCCAGTTTGATGAATCAGGACTAAATTCCCTACCCTTGAGATAGGAGAAAGCTTTTTCATCAGGCGCCACAAATCCGCCACGGGCCCCCATCTCGATGCTCATATTGCAAAGACTCATCCTTCCTTCTATACTGAGAGAAGAAATAGCAGATCCGGCAAATTCTATGAAATGCCCTGTACCACCATTGGTTCCAATCTGGCTAAGAATATAAAGAGCAATATCTTTTGCTGTAACCCCTTTATTCAACTCCCCTTCTATCTTGATCAACATTGTTTTGGGTCGCAGTTGCACAAGACATTGTGAAGCCATGACCATTTCTACCTCACTTGTCCCAATCCCAAAGGCAATCGTCCCAAATGCCCCGTGAGTAGATGTATGACTGTCGCCACATACAATTGTCATTCCGGGCTGGGTCAGTCCTAATTCCGGACCGATTACATGTACGATTCCATTCCATGGATGGCTTAAGTCGTACAAAGGAATACCAAACTCTTTTGTGTTGGAATCCAGGGCAGACAGCTGATTTCTCGATTCCAGATCTTTCACCGGCAAATCCTGGTTCATCGTAGGTACATTATGATCAGCTGTAGCAAAAGTCCTTTCCGGTCGGAAAACAGACAGCCTTCTTTTCTTTAAACCTTCAAAAGCCTGGGGACTGGTAACTTCATGAATATAATGTCGATCGATATAAAGAACTGAAGAACCATCCTCCAATAACATCACCTCATGTTTATCCCAAATCTTATCAAAGAGTGTTTTATTCGACATTCTTACAGCATTTTAGAAATGGAATCAGCCAGGGCCATAACAGAGGCAGTTATAATATCGGTATCAGCTCCATAGCCATACCAAATCCGGTCCTTGGCCCTAATCCTCACATGTACTTTCCCAATGTCATCGCTCCCCCTGGTGATGGCCTGAATAAGAAATTCATCCAGAATAAACTTCTCCGGAACAAGCTTTTTCACGGCATTAACGCATGCATCAATAGGTCCATTTCCTTCAGCTGTTGCAGCTTTCTCTTCACCCATGATTTCCAGGTGCACTGTAGCCATGGGGACGGTTGATTTTCCAGCTAATACCTGAATAAGTTTAAGTTTTACAGGCTGATCAGGACGTACACCCCGGCTCGTCAGAGCCAATACATCCTGGTCGCTTATCTGCTTCTTCTGATCAGCCATTATCAGAAATTTTTCATACAACTCATCCAGGTCCTTACCTTGTGCTGACATGCCAAGACGGTCAAGGTGATGTTTCAGAGCAGCTCTTCCGCTCCTTGCAGTAAGAACTATTGATGAGGCATCAACTCCAACTGAAACAGGATCAATTATCTCATAATTTTCTCTGTTTTTAAGAACTCCATCCTGGTGTATCCCCGATGAATGAGCAAAAGCATTTCGCCCGACAATAGCTTTGTTGGGCTGAACAGGCATATTCATCAGTGAAGAAATGAGTCGGCTCGTTTCTATTATTCTTTCGGTTTTAATCCCAGTTTCAACAGGAAAATCCTTTCTGGTTTTAACTGCCATAACAACTTCTTCAAGGGCAGTATTTCCGGCCCTTTCCCCTATTCCATTAATGGTCACCTCTACCTGTCTGGCACCGTTCATCACTCCGGCAAGGCTATTAGCTGTAGCCATACCCAGGTCGTTATGACAATGGGTTGCTAAAATCGCTTTATCTATTCCTTTGACATTTTCCATCAGATAACGGATCTTAGCACCGTATTCTTCCGGAAGGCAATAGCCCGTTGTATCAGGAATATTGATTACTCTCGCTCCAGCTTTTATAACAGCTTCAACAACCCTGGCAAGGTATACATTGTCTGTCCGACCAGCATCCTCAGCATAAAACTCCACCTCTTCGCACAGGTTACGGGACAGTTTTACAGCAGCCACAGCCCTCTCAATTATTTCATCCTCATTGGACTTCAACTTTAACTTGATATGATAAGGTGAGGTTCCAATACCATTATGAATTCGTGCTCGTTTTGCAAACTTCAGGGCATCTGCTGCAACTTCAATATCTCCCTTAACAGCTCGGGTTAGGCCACAGATTACAGGTTCACTGATGTTTTTGCAAATCTGTTCTACAGCATCAAAATCACCGGGACTAGAAACAGGGAAACCAGCTTCTATGACATCAACGCCTAGTAATTCCAAGGCTCTGGCTACCTCAATCTTTTCTATTGTATTGAGCTGACAACCTGGCACTTGCTCGCCATCCCGCAGGGTGGTATCGAAAATATATAGTTTTTCCATAGTTCTGGTTTTCCTGAGATCTGTTATGGGCGAAGTTTTCTAACCTGCATACCGGTTTGCCACATTTCGGATTCCCGTAATTCTCTAAGTTCTTCCTCGAGTTTTTCCCGGTAGTCATCCTGCTGACCAGCCTTGATAGCTATTTCAGCTTCCTTACCAGTAGCAACACGATCATACAAATCATCAAAAACAGGTTCAACAGCCTTGCGAAAACGATGTCTCCAGTCGAGAGCACCTCTTTGTGCAGTTGTTGAACAGTTGGCATACATCCAATCCATGCCATTTTCTGCTACCAGCGGCATCAGACTTTGAGTGAGTTCTTCAACAGTTTCATTAAATGCTTCTGATGGTGTATGTCCATTCTTGCGAAGGCAATGATATTGAGCCTCAAACACTCCCGCAATAGCTCCCATCAGAACACCACGCTCTCCGGTTAGGTCGGAATATACCTCTCGTTTGAAGTCCGTTTCAAACATATAACCTGATCCTACACCTATCCCCATTGCTTTCACTCTGTCCTGAGCATTCCCGGTTGCATCCTGATATACGGCATAACTGGAATTCAAGCCTTTTTGTTGAAGATAAAGGCGACGAAGAGAAGTTCCTGAGCCTTTGGGAGCAACCAGAATAACGTCAACATCCT